>JBLKOQ010000009.1:0-35593 GCA_047602885.1 Candidatus Woesearchaeota archaeon
GAACATGATGACCTACGCCACCACAAACTACTAAGTATAGGCAAAACCCTAACCTAAAGAATTATGCAACAGAGCAGAATAATCAATATACGAACAAAAAGGGATAAAATTTATAAATGCCAGTGTATGCTACTATCCTACCAGCAGGGGCTGGGACAAGTATAGAAGATAGACGGGAGGATTAGTATGACAAAAAAGCTGTTCGTAGGAAGCTTACCATTCGCACTGCGCCAGGAGCGCTTGAAAGAAGTCTTTTCTGAATATGGCAATGTTACAGAGGCTGTAATCATACAGGACAAGTTCACAGGAAGATCGAAGGGATTCGGATTCGTAACATTTGAGACTGATGAAGAGGCAAAGGCAGCCATGGACAATCTCAACGGCAAAGAGGTTGACGGACGCCCTATCACAGTAACAGAAGCCAGGCCCATGGGAGACAGACCTGAAAGAAGGCCTAACAATAGGAATAGGGAGCCTAGGGATAACCAGGAATACACTAGTGATTTCTAATACGGATAATAAAACTGTTTTTTATTAGGCTTTTCTTATTATTCTTTCTATCTCATAAGTTCCATGTCTTATCATGTTAGTATACCCGTTCCAAGCCATCCTTGCTAACGTTCCATTATTCTTAAGGTCTGAGAGTCTATAATGAAAACTCCTAATATTATGTATGTCCAGTCCGCATCCGAGCTCAATGATATAATCCCTATTGGACCTTTCATGAGCGCCTATAGGAGGAAGCATGAATATTGGAATTCCTAGAGCAGCATAGAATATCATCTCTGAAGGTTTTGTTATGATAACATCAGTATCTTCCAATGCTCTTGAACACTCCTTGAAATATTCTAGTTTTGATAGTCCGTATACTATTCTAACACCTTCTTCCACTCCAAGCTCTTTTGAGAGTTTCAAGAACTCTTCTCTTAATGCCATATGGGTTCCTACTATTATGCTGATATTATACTCTTTTTTCTTTACATAAGGGGATATGCTCTTAAGAAACAGTCTTGCACTCCTCGACTGGGCGCCCGCCCCTCCTATCATAAAGCTTATCATCATGGGACGCTTCCTTTTTCTTAAAGGATGCTTTAGTTCTTTTGATATTATGGAAGAATGGTATTTCAGGAACCTCCTATTAGGATCAAGTAATGGCAGTCTTATAGCCAATATCTTCTTGGCAATACTGTCATTCCTTCCTGTGAGCTCTTTAGGCAGCGGGAATCCTGTAAGTACAATTTTCTCTTCCAATACTCCATACTGCAATAGCCTGGCTCTGGTCCTCTCGGCAGGTATGAAATAGATTATCTTGGATTCTTTAGGATTAACAGGCACCCATATCCTGTTAATATCAGAATCTGTAACCACACAATATATTGAGGGTATACTATGATGATTTGCAACTATTGCAGGGAAGAATATAGTGGCTACTAGCGGTCTAGGATCGCTTTTCATATACAATATTATGCCTGCAAGAAACCCTTTAGAAGCCATTCTTGCTAGCAGCCTTGCACCCATGCTGGGAGCTGACCTGTCCTTAAAAGGATAGAAAGGCGCTATCCTCTGGAGCTTGTCATACAATCTGAATAATGGCCTGCCAAACACTGGTATGTCAGAAAATCTGGATATAGTCTCATAAAAACCCTTAGCATAGTTCCAGAGCCTCTTTTCCTTAACAGTAAGATTATTGTCCTTATTGCTGTTAATGATTCTTATAGCAATATCCCTAAGAGGGTATGCTGCTCTCTGATGACCATAACCCATATCAGCAGTGACTATCCACGCTTTTGCCATGAGCAATAATTATTATAGAATGGTTTATATATGCTTTGATGATTATGAGGACAGCCTTCTCTTCCTCTTCTCCTTCCTAATCCTCTTACGCTGCCATTTCCAGCGCATCTGCCCTTTCTTCTTCCATCTCCTAGACGATCTCTTCATGAGCCTAAAGGTCACCACGTCCATTTATAAAGCTATCGCCTATTTAGGGCTCTGTTGCAAATCTCAGAAAAAGTGTGCTATGCGCCACCCCGCAGGGGCCAACCCCCAGCGCATCAGCGTCAAGCAAGAACAGGGGTTCTTGCTCCAGCTGACGGCTGCCGCACACTATTTGCAACAGAGCCGCCTATTTAGGATAATGTTTGTTATCTGCAGCATCCTTATTATGACCATTTCATATAACCGCAAGTAACAACCACAATAATATGTTATATATAGTACATATTGTTTAGGTTATGTGGTAAGGATGAATTGGCTGGATTATTGTATATCATGCAAGAACTGGTGCTGCCATCACGAAAGTCCTTACGCGTCTAAAGATGAATTGTTAAGATTAGGCGTCAATAAGATAACGTGCAATAAGAAGGGTAGTTGCATATTCCTCGATAGTCATGGCAAGTGTAAGACCTATAAAAATCGTCCTTTTGAGTGTAAGATATTCCCTATAGACATACAAGACATTAACGGCAGTTTATACTGGGTTATATGGAATGTATGTCCTGCATATGAATTACTTAACGCTAATATGCTAATAAAACAGTATGAAAACACCCTATTAAAAGAAATGCCTCCCGGGTTCGTAAGAGACTATATAAATTACCATAAGGATAACCAGCCCAAAAAGTATTCTACAGAAGCATTCAAAGTTGTAAAAAGACTTTTTGCTTGACATTATTTGCATAAGTCCATTACTTCCTGATAATTATTCCAGGTTATCATAATCTTGTCTTGTACATGAGAATTATACGGCTGGTAATATAATAGTTGCTCCCACGAAGGCTGGACTATACCTTTAATATTGGGCTTGTCGTCTATAAGATAATCCCCTTCTATCAGCGTCTTGTCCTTAGTCAGTATCATCCTGTCCTTCCACTTAGTGCCAAGATACTTTTGTATCCAGTCATATTTTTCTTGAACGCACGTACGATTTTCAAGCAATGGGCTCGTACAGATGTAGACATCATTCTTTACTAGTAGTTGTGGCAGTGCTTCGAGAGCCCCTTCTATGGGAGGAAGGCTATAAAAGAATCCTACAGACATAGTAATGTCTCTAACCATGTCAACTAGGTCTGCAGGATAATCGTCAGTAAGATAGAATGTAGACCTGTCCTCTATTGGTATGAATGGCTTGTCGGGATGCCTAACGCGATAGATATCAAGGAATCCTTGTTCAAAATCTGCTATAACACCATCCATGTCTACCAATAATATCATAAAAAAAGTGTTATTATGCTTTTAATAAAGGTAATCTTTAAGTAAAATCATTATTATCCTATAATAGGGGTGAATATTATGAATATTGGATTGTCAGAGAAAGAAACTAATAATGTAGCTGAAGCGTTGCACATAGTACTTGCAAACCAGCACGTATTATACCAGAAGCTAAGGAATTATCATTGGAATGTCAAAGGAAAGCATTTCATGACATTGCACGAACTCTTCGAAGAGCATTATAATGAGCTCTCAAATGATATTGATGAGATAGCCGAGAGGATTAGGAGCCTTGGACACTATGCCAGGGGAACAATGACAGAATACATTAAGATGGCTACACTAACAGAAATGCCGGGAGAGTATCCTGACGAAGAAGGGATGATAACAGAATTGTTGTCAGACTATGAGGCTATTATAGTTCATCTAAGAAAGACCAGTGATGTCTGCGCTGAAAACAATGATAAGGGCTCAGAAGACATGATTATAGGAATAATGCAAAAGCACGAGAAACAGTCTTGGATGATAAGGTCTATACTGAATGCATGATTTTTTCCGAAATAAACACCAAAACCATTATTATTTCTTATAAGAAATCATTCCCATGCGAATAAAAGACATTATAGAAGAATACAGGCCTCGCGAGAAACTGTTAAGGGAAGGGGTTATGTCCCTTAGCGACACAGAATTGCTATCCATAATAATCAATAATGGCACTAGAAGAGAGAATGCTGTCCAAATAGCAGACAAGCTAATATCAAAGTACGGTCTTAATAGGCTCTCTAACCTATCAGTAAAAGAATTAAAGGATGTTGAAGGTATAGGGTCAGCAAAGGCATGCCAGATAATAGCATTGCTTGAATTCAACAAGAGATACGCTGTAAGGAAGAACAAGAGCAGACGGATTAGCTGTTCAAGAGACGTATACGAGCATTGCAGTCCCAGGATGTCAGAGCATGACAAAGAATATTTTATAGCATTATTGTTGGATACCAAGAACAAGATAATAAGAGAAGAAACCATAAGCATAGGAACGCTTAACAGTTCACTAGTACATCCAAGAGAGGTGTTCAAAAATGCTATTAAGGAGAGTGCCAACAGCATAATACTAGTACACAATCATCCTTCAGGAGACCCCGAGCCTTCAGAAGAAGATATAGAAATTACCAGGATACTGATGAGGGCGGGCGAATTATTGAACATTAAGGTATTGGATCATGTGATTATAGGAAAGGAAGGATATTATAGCTTTAGTGACAGTATGAGAATGGATTAGTTCATGACAAGGATTATAATAAGTCATTACAATCTATAATCAACAACCCCGCCCTAAAGGGCGCGGTATGTTGGAGTTAATGGTTAAACTGCTATCGGCCTAAAGACCGAGGTATGTACAACCTCTATTAACAAGCAAGAACATCTGTTCCCGCTCCAGCTGACGGCTGTCGCACACTTTTTCTACAATGCTCCATTAATGGTTAACCTTATATAACCATTATACGAAAAATATCTTTATGAACAAGAAAACGATATTGTTGCTCGTGCCTATAGTGCTATTATTAATTGTAATACTGATGTTCTTATTCCAGTTATGCCCTCCTGATGGTCCGTGGCCTCATCCGCCATGGTGCGATCCTTATGATTATACAAGTCTTGGACCATTGGTTTCCAATCAAATATTCTTAACCAGGATAGACCAGCAGAAAATACCCATGATACGAAGAGACGATTTAGCCAGACAAAATGCGCATGCACTAGGATGGCAGGGCCTAGCAGTAGAAAATCCGGGATATAGGATGGGTTCCAGACAGCTTATAAGCACGGCCAGAAGCATAGGAATGCCCACCATATCAAGCATGAACATTATCTACCTAATAAGGGTTTCTGACATAGGAAAAGAACATACTGCTGCAAAAGACATAATGCAAAATCCAATAACACTAGCACATTTAGAGTCGGCACAAGGAACAGTCCATGGAGACTATTGGAGGAACATACTTCATCCTGAATATCAGGACATGCTCATGGAAGATATTAAAACTAATATTGATCTGGGCGCTGATGGGATAGTCTTTGATGATACAGGTACGGGCTCAGCTTATAATCTTGTATACAGGCAAGGAGGGAGTTTTGACGATTATGCTGTAGAAGGCTTTAGGAGCTACCTGCAAGAACATTATGATGAGCATGAACTCATTGAACACTATGGGATCAGAGATGCAGAATCTTTTGACATAAGAGAATACATTATTTCTAATGGATTAACAGATTCCTGGAATGACAATACTATTAGGACTAACAGATTATCATACGATTACGAGAGATACTTGTCTATAGAGTATGGAAGAGTAATAAGAAATCTCACTGAAAGAGCAAGAGAGTACGGGATTTCTATTGGAAAAGACATACTAATATCATACAATGCGGCCCCGTTGTTTATGGGCAATAATTATTATGCATTATATGACGATGCAGACTTCCTCCATGGAGAGCATTTCTGGTTTGACAAGGAACATGTTAAGGGCTCCGTAGCAGTAAAGCTAGCTGAAGGATTGTCTAAAGGAACATATGTAATGCTACTCGAAGTAAAACATGACCAGGGAGAGCTTCCTATGACAGCAAGAAATCTTTATAGGTATGCTTTTGCTGATACCTATAGTACGGGCATAGGCAGTTTACAAATAGCCTATCCTGAATACTGGACTATGAGAGGATGGGATTATGTTGAAGGACTCTCGTATGATGACAGTATAATAGAAAGGTATGCTGGATTCCTAAAAGCCAATCCTCACCTATTTTCTCTTAGAGAGGATGCGAGGATAGCCCTAGTTAATAGCATGCCATCATCAAGGCTTGCTTATACCCCCACAGATCCCACTACCCATAATTATGGCATGAGTCACAGGCATACTATTACTATAATAGATATGCTCTTGAATCTTAACATACCATTCCATAGTATAATAAGCGGGAATGATATCAGTGTACCCGAAATTATTACTTTAGAAAGACTTAGCGATTATGATATGATAATACTCCCCACAGTATTAAGCATAAGAGAAGAAGAAATAGAAGCTCTTATTGAGTATGCAGATAAAGGAGGCATCGTATTACAAATAAACCAGTTAGGATTGTATGATACCAATTGGAATATTAGGGAAGAAGTGAATATGGCAGGTAGAGATAATGTCGAGAATATTGGTAGTGGCCTTTGGATATACGATGATTATGGAAGGGATTTTGAGATGGGCTACTTATATACTAGGGAAGGCATAAATATACTGCCACAGCATCAAGATCATAATAATCCTCATATGAATAGATTGTATAACAGAATAATAGAACACATAATGCTAGACTTTAAAGTAGATGCTCCCAAAACCATTAATGTAAGAAGATATGCAGACAATGATAGAATGGTATTCCATGTAGTAAATTATGATTATGATCATACCAGTGACACGCATAATAGTTCAGGTCCTATCACTATTAAACTTAAAATGAATAATGATTACAATAATGCAATAGCATATGATATAATAACTAATACCACCACAGAATTAGCAATAGAATATGATAATGGTATGCAGACTATAATACTTCCTTCTATAGAATCGTATGGCATTATAGAGTTATCATAGATAATCTATCTACCTGACCACTCTTAATATTGGCTTTATAGCAGCTACAACAAATATTATCATATACCAGTACCATTCAAGGTTTAGTATAGGCTCCCATAATTTGGCTATCATCAAAGCGAATCCTATAACGCTTATCTTGATAAGCTGCATGTCATAATAGTCCAGTTTCTTAATGCCATTATTCGCCCATCCTACTATTCCCATAACAATCACCAAGATTATTAAGGAATAATCATATTATAAAAATAGCTAAAGCCTTATATACGGATATTGCATTATCATATTATGGCAAAGGATAATCGTGACAGGACACTGGACATCATTACTCATGTTATAGGAATATTTTCAGGGTTTATAGGAGCACTAATAGTATATCTCCTAACAAGAGACAGGATTACTAAGAGGCACTCTGTTAACGCGCTTAACTGGCAGATTAGCATTGCAATATATTACATGCTATTCATGGTATTATCTATGGCCAGCACACTATTCATGGACGCGTATCCTAATGTATATATTATTTTTCCTTACAGCTTAATACTAGGACTATTGACTTTGCTAAACCTCATATTTTGCATAATAGCAGCCTTTAAGGCAAGTGAAGGAAAATACTGGAAATACCCTTTAAGCATAGACTTTATCAGTATTGTAGGAAAAGAGAATATTAATGAGGCTAAAAGAGAAGTTAGAAAAGCATATAGGGAAGTAAGAAGAGACATTAGAAAGGAGTCTAAGAAGAAAAAATAATCTATATCTTGGTACTGTCGAAAAAAGGGAGTCTGCCCGTTGCATTGCACGCCCTAATATATGATTTGAAGAAATGATTAGCGTTATTTGTTTTTATGTCTTTGAGCACTCTCATTATCGCATCTTTAGCTGATTCTAATGACAATACCCTTGCTAAGTTGTCATCAGTAAGATTCGCATACTTTAGTCCTAGCGCTCCTAATAGCATAGTCCATGACATATGAGTGCATGTAGCCCTAACAATATACTGATGGTATGCTTTTTCCAAGTGCATAGGAGGACTTGCATACCTTGCAAACTCCCTTAAGCTCTTAAACCGCATATTATGATTGGGAAAACTGTAATGGTCGAACCATTCCACATACTTATAGGGTATTGATCCTAAATGGCACATCTCTGCAAAGCATGCGGGAGCCTCCCTCCTAATATCCCTAAAAAGAATGTTTCTTGAATCTTCTGCAATCTCATCTTCTATATGCTGGCATTCATGGATAATAACAGAAGATAGTAACCTCGGATTAGTGGATGCTATAGCATTAGCAAGTGCTCCTATATTAACACTAATAGTAATATCATTCTTGTCCCTTGATACACTAGCAGCAGCTCCCCTTATTACAGCCCCAAAAAATACATGGATGTGAGGAACGGCAGTAAGATTGCTCTCATAAATCATATTCAGAACATAATCCATCATCCTGTCTACAGTATGATAGAATCTTTGAGGACCCATTATTATTATGGGTTCCAATAATGACTGGTATTTCTTATTGGCAGTATCCAATAGTCTTAGCTGGTATGACAGTGTCATATCATTGTGCCTAATTGTCCGCTCATGAGAGTATTCTTCCGATAAGCTTTTTATAATAATATTATCGTGGGATTCCATCCATTTTATCTCAGACAATAATGATTTTAGTTCATCCCTTGTCGTCTTAGCCAGTCTTATAAGAGGAGAGACCGATCTTCTGTCTTTTACAAACATTGTATGCATTATCCTTTCTAGCTCTTTTAGAAGCATTACTATCTCATCATGATGCCTCTTTATTTTATGGTATAAGCTTTTAGAATCATTATGGATATACTGCAATAGCACTACTAAAGTTTTATTGTCATCTTGTTGTGCAATGTTTGATAATAGCTTTAGCTCTTCTTTGAGCTTTCTTATATGATGCCATAATGGCTCTAATCTTGGATTATGAAGATCGTGTACTAAACTGTCTTCACGTTCAATCTCCCCCCTAATATTATGGGTTAGCACTGCTATCCTTCGTAAATGGTCTTTAGCGTCCACAATGATCCTAATACATCTTTCCTTATAAATATTTCACAATACCTGGCTCTCTAGAAAACATCTGTAAGGGTGTGCTATGCGCCACCCCGCAGGGGCCAACCCCCAGCGCATCAGCGTCAAGCGTGAACGTTGTTCCCGCTCCAGCTGACGGCTGTCGCACACCTTTACTACAAAGTCACAATATCTACCCAATGTAATAATCGTCTATTATCATAATATAATCATTATTCCTGTCTATAACATGATGCTCTTTTATTACTATACTCTTCTCATATAACGGGCATCCTAATACTAGGGTCTCAAACTCTCCTCCTTCTCCTACTAATGAGATATTATGTTTCTTGAGTTTTGCGATAAAATCATTATCATATCTCCTCCCACAATCATTAATGGTTAGACCGTCAGCACTGCACCTGGTAACGATGATATCAAAACCTTCTTTTATCAAGCTCTTAGCATATCCTCCTATAACAGTATTCCATAATGGACTGTGAAGGCTTATTCCAAACTCTTCACACAACAATAATAGCCTGTTCCTCTGATAATTTGATAGTATGGCTCCACTTGATATTCCTGTAATGCCATACTCTGCTATGGCTCTTTTTATTGCCTTTCTTAATGCATCCAATTCTTCTTCACGAGTATCATTATTGTACTCAGATATTAGTGGTATTCCCATAATATCAGATATATCTTTAGACAAATTAGTATTGGGCGTATGGTACATGTAACTGTCAGTATCCTCAGAACTTATAGTAATGATGCATCTAATATCATAATTATGCCTCTTTAATAGATATAATGAATACAATCCGTCTTTACCAGTGCTTATAAGAGAGGCTATTCTTCTGCCACTCCCATAATCCCTTACTAGTCCAGAGACATTCTTTGTATGCTTACTAATAATCTTTTTTATGCCACTCCCATAATGTGAGGCTACCTTCTTATTATGGCTGGGAATACCCAGACTGTCTAGACCCAGTCTTATTATCATTTTAGGATCATCATCTGAATGCTTCCATGCACTGCTAATAACTCTTCTTGAAAGGTAAGGATATCTTATTTCTACAGTATTCTGCATACTACTAACATCTTCTTTTAATAAGTTGGACTCCCACATCGACAATAATAATGAGAATCTTTCAGACTCTCTTTGGATATTGTTCTTGCTCCTATGATATCCTGCTAGTATCTCATCAGCACCGAAGCCTGTGAGCAATGACCTTAATCCTATACTATTTGCATACCGAGTTGCAGTCCATGTAGGCAGTCCTGACAGTATCTTAAGAGCATTATTCTCATTCATGCCCTCTCCTATAATCTTAGATCCCAACAATAAGTCATCCAATAAGGGTTCTACTATCCTAAGCTCCAATCCTAAGAGGGTTGCCGCCTCTACTGCAGCTTTCCTGTCATGACTGTTGGGCGTACTTACGTTTATGAGCAATGGCTTCCTATCATGATTAGAAGCAATTTTAGCAATAAGAAGACTGTCAATACCTCCAGAAAAGAGTATACCATAATCCTCATCTGGAATTCTTGAATGAACAGCAGATTCCAACTCAGTAATGAAATCATCAGTATTTATTGGGAATGATAATGGTATATGAACCATGCTAGTATTATTCTTATGATACACTATCATCTTACGAGGATGCAATATTATAGGATTACTGATATTAATATCCGATAGTATTTGTGGAATGCTCGCAATGCTCATGCTATTATTGTCATAACATAGTTGCCTAATACCCATAGGATCCCTAAAAGCATACAGCCTATCATCTCTTGCATAAACTACAGCATAAGATCCTTCTATATTATTCATTAATGATATCATATCATCAGATAAAACATAATCATCATTATTCTCTATAATAATATTTTCTATTCCTTCCATTATATTGAATAATAGTTCAGCATCATTATGAGCGCTAACACCATATTTTAGTCGTAGTTCTTTCCAATTGTATATCTCACAATTGGCCATGAACAATCCTCTTCCTCTTATAGGCTGTTTCTTGTCTCCTACCATCCTATGAAGAGCATGATAAAAGTGCAGAGTTTTTCCATTAACCATTATAGTATCGCTTCCTACAGTATCACGGCCTCTTGACAATAGGCTTACAGGAAGACTACCAATAATATTTTGAGATACTAGTATTCCGCACATAACAATACCTATGCATAATAATTGCCGGATTCTTTTTGCTGCCTGTCAAGCACGCTATTAGGACTGTTGATTCTGGGCCTTCCCGTCTCTTCTTCTCTCCTAATAGTAATTCCCAATGATTTGAGGAATATGTTTAGTCCTTCCCTCATAGGATAAGGACCCATAGTGTTTCCTTGCTTGCCAGGATCGCCTGTAAATACCATTACGCTGTCAGATACCACGTCTATAAACAATAAGTCATGGTCTACTATGAAAGCGCTTTTTTCGGTCTCGTCTATAAAAGTCCTGATGGCCCTTGACGCTGCAAGCCTCTGTTCTACATCAAGGTATGCTGACGGCTCGTCCAACAAGTATAATGATGCTTCTTGTGAGAGGCAGTGTGCTATCCAAACCCTCTGCAATTCCCCGCCTGATAATGTTGACATCTCCCTAGACTCCAGCTCAGCCAATTCTAAGGGTTGTATAAGACTCCTCTTATGATTGGCAAATGCTTCCCTAATAAAATCGGATACTGTTCCTTTAGTGCTAGGAAGGTATTGTGGCTTATAAGATACTTTGACAGATTGCTCATTATTATCTCCCATCTTTTCTGAGAGCATCTTAACAAAAGTGCTCTTACCAGTTCCATTCTCCCCTACTATTCCTACTATCTCCCTGCTCCTTAAAGAGCCTTTACCTGCTATGAGTGAGAATCCTTCATAATCTTTCCTCATGTCAGGCCATTCTACCAGTACACTGGAAGTTACTATGCTCTTGTCTCTTACGGTCTTAAAAGATATGTTAGACTGCCTGAACCTAATGTTCTCTTCCCTCAGATAACCGTTAAGATAACTATTGATGCCATTCTTGCCAGGTCTTGGAAGCGATGATATCGCATACGCCTTAGGAGTGCCAAAATTAATGTGGATTATGTCAGCAAGATAATCTAATATTAGTAGGTCGTGCTCTACTACCATTACGTCCTTATTGTTCTTTTCTTCAGACAGTGTCTGTGCTGATATTATCCTCTGCTTAATATCAAGGTATGATGACGGCTCGTCCACTAATAACAGGTTACTCTCTCTTAGTATGGAAGCGCATATAGCCACTCTTTGCAGTTCTCCTCCGGAAATTTGTTTGATATCCCTATCCATAAGATGCCCTATATTGAGTTTCTCTTTCAGTTCTGTTAGCCTATTATTATCATCAACTCTCGACAATAATCCTATTACACTTCCATCATAATGTTCTGGTATTCTCTCTACCATCTGGGGCTTTAAAGAAGCCTTAATGCTATTTTTTGAGAGTTCTAAGAAAAGGTTTTGGGCCTTGGTACCCTTAAAGTGCGAGTGTACCTTATCCCAAGAAGGCTCCTGCTCGTAATCTCCAAGGTTAGGAATCGTAGAGCCTGATAGTATGTTCATAAGAGTGGTCTTGCCCATGCCATTCCTGCCCATTATGCCCACTATATTATTCTTATTTGGTACTGGCATATTATACATCCTAAAACTGTTAATACCGAACTGGTGCAAAGGCTTTTTAGCCAGTTCGTCAGGAATATTGATAATTTTTATTGCATCGAAAGGACACCTATTAACACATATCCCGCATCCTGTACATAGTCCTTCATATATGAGTGCTTTCTTATCCTCTCCTACTACTATGCAGTCCTTGCCCTCCCTGTTTACAGGGCATAGTCTAATACAAAGGTAGTTGCCGCACGCATGCGGATTGCACTTCTCTTTTTCTATCACAGCTATTCTTGGCATACACTACAGAATAAGACCATCATTTAAATAAGATACGGGTGTTTATAAAGGAATTAATAAATAAGTGTTTTTATGATAAGAACAAGTATACTTTAACTAAAAAACACTTTGCTTATTGTGAATTATTCTTTGGTTAACGATTGTCGTACAAGTGACAATAACAAGAAGTATTAAACCTTAAATATGCAAACTATTAATTATCAAATAGAAAAGTTTATACGAAACAAGGAGAGAATGATAAAAGATGAGTGAAGAAAAAAGATATTTTGAGGACAAAGTATACTCTAGAAAAGGCTACAACTTTACTTTTAAAGCGGACGATGAATTAGTCAAAGAAATATTAAAACATAAGAAGTCCGGGAAAGTTATTGATTTAGCTTGTGGAGAAGCTGGAACTGCACTAGCTCTAGCTCAAAAGGGCTTTGAAGTTACATGCCTAGACATTTCAACAACTGCAATTACCAATGTTAAAAAAGAAATAGAAAAAAGAGGTTTGGCAGTGGTTGCCCTTGTTGTAGACTTAGAAAGATATGAATTTATAGATGATTACGATATCATTATTGGAACAGGGTTTTTTCATTTTATTCCTAAAAACTATTATTTAATTCTAATAAAGAATATAATGAAACATACAAAAAAAGATGGATTAAATATTTTTGAAGTTTTCTTGGAAGGAGATCCTACTCAAGAAGAGGATTCAGAAGGATACTTTTTTAAGAAAAATGAATTGAAGGATTTATATTCTAACTGGAATATTATGGAATATGAAGAATATGAAGAGTACAATATGAAAGAAGAACAAATAAATAAAATAGCTTATTTAATAGCAAAAAAATAGGATTATATTAACTTTTAGTCATCCTCTATAACATGTATTACGTTAACAGGGCAGCTGTATGCGCATTCCATGTTAATGTCCTTGTTTTAAGGACTAATCGGAGGTTTGCCCGTTAAAGCATGAATAATCTTAAATATTCAGTTAAGATAATTTAGTTCATTATGGATAAAAAAACCTTTATTAGGTTATTATATCAAAAGAGTACTATAATCACATTCATTACTATAACTATAACCATTCTTTTTTTAGGGTTGATATTTCAAGGTGGTTATGGATACAGTGAATAGGGAGTGCCCTTCGTGTTTTCCACTACAGGTTTTGTAGGTGGTATAGAAGAAACAGAGTTTTTCCCTATAAGACTCATATTAAATCTAATGACATACTATTCAATAGCCTATCTTTCAATACTGATTATTAGCTTCAGAAAACTATAATCTGTTAATTACTTTTATGTGTATCAAAGAAAATATCTAAATAAGCTTCTCATCATCTTCAATAACATGTATTACGTTGACTGGGCAGCTATACGCGCATTCCATGTTAATGTCCTTGTCTTCAGGACTTATTTCTTTTACTTGTGTACCATCTTCTATGTCAGTGCTTCCTATAAGGTCTGACTTTCCGTCCCTGTTCATCCTCCACTCTCTGGGATTGATGCATACGCATGCTGCGCATCCTATACAATTAGCTCTATCATGGACTATCTTTAGACTTGACTGTTCTGAACGGATCATGAAAATCATACTCTCCTATCTTCTTTTCTGCTTCGCTTAAAATGTTTTCTTTAATAACAAATAACCTGTCGTTCTTCCTTACCTTATTTGTTACCGGAAATGTTATTACTTGTGATACTGCCTTTGTTGCAGGACCATCATCCGTCATTAAGCTCTCTATTATGCCCTCATAATATCCTGTAGTAGGGCCTGTAATCATAATCTTATCATTCTCATTCACTTCCTGCTTTTCTAGAATTGCTTCTGCTATTCCTTTCTTAGGATAATAGTTGGTTATCTTGCCTACATAATTCTTTGTTACCCTGCTCCTATTACCGTATATTCCTGACCAAGAGTCATTGGTTGGGGTTCCTAACAGAAAATTGTCTGTAAAACCCCTATTGTATACTTTGCTTAGCTCTTCAAGCCATGCTACTACTCTCTCTTTAGTGAATGTGCCTTCCTCTATAGAGTCTATAGCCTCGCGATATACCTTTGTTACAGTATAGATGTATTCCGGGCCTTTAGCCCTTCCTTCTATCTTGAAGACTTCTATTCCTGCATCATATAGCTTGTCGAGTATGGGGAGTGCGCATAAGTCTTTAGGGCTCATAACAAAATTATTGTCCAGTATAAATTCCCTTCTGGGATCTTCAACATCAGTAACACGGTATTCTCTCCTGCACTCCTGCAGACATTGCCCTCTGTTAGCGCTTATCCTGTTATGATACTGGCTCATAAAACATCTTCCAGACTCAGCCACGCATAATGCGCCGTGGATAAATACTTCGAACTCCACATTAACTCCCTTATCATTGAGTTCTTTTTTCATCATCCCAATCTGTTCTAGCGAAAGCTCTCTTGCAAGCACCAGTCTTGGACTATATTTAGCATAGAATTCTGCTGCACTCGCATTTGATATGGATGCTTGTGTGCTGATATGAACTTCTACTCCTAACTCGTTAGCCAGTTGTATAATGCCAAAATCTGTTGCTATAATAGCGTCCACTTTTGCTTCTTTGACTCTTTCGAGTATCATCCTAACCCTGGGGAATTCATGATTATAGACTAGGGTGTTTAGGGTAATATAGCATCTCTTATTATTAGAATGACATATCCTAGCAACCTCATTAATGTCTTCTAGAGTAAAGTTCTTAGCACTGCCACTCCTCATATTTAGTCCCTTAATACCAAAATATACCGAGTCGCATCCTGCCTGCAATGCACATGCCAGTCCTTCAAAGTCTCCTACAGGGCTTAATAATTCTGCCATTCCTGAGGGGTATGCGATTAGGTTATAAAAGTAATGAGTTTATGAACTCTGTAAAAAAATATGAAAAAGTGTGCTATGCGCCACCCCGTAGGGGCCAACCCCCGGCACATCAGCGTCAAGCAAGAACATTTGTTCTTGCTCCAGCTGACGGCTGTCGCACACCTTTACTATAATGCAAAGTCTAAGCCTATAATTAGTGGTGTTTTAGCTTGAGGATTTTAACATCTGACTCGAGCGCTTTTAGTTCATAATCGTTCATCTTGTCGTGTATGCTTCGGCCGGACTTGTTCTTAGCCTTCAAAGACCTCCTAAGGGTTCCTATAAGGCTTAATGCCTCGTCATATTCGTCATGGGATATATGCTCGTGGATAGTTTCTAGGAAGTCTTCAGGCTTTTTTGGTATAATCTTGGGCTTTTCTTTAGAAGTAGTAGTCTCATCACTTTTTAGTGTCTCTTTCGCAATTGTTTTTGGCTCTTCCTTTAACGCCGTTTTGTTAGAACTGTCTTTCTTTCCTAAACCCCCTTTCTTTACAGGCTTACTATCATCTAATCCTATACTATTGGCGAGTCCTACATCAACAATCCACTTCTGGAGTATCCTTTTCATACCATTCCTTGTCTTGCTTTTATATACCTTACTGCCAAGCTCTGGAAGCCCTACACTATGGTTTATCCATGCACTAAAGTCGTTTTTGGTCTTGTTGACGTGATGCTCAAAACTCTCTTTGTCTATCGTTGAAAGCAGGTTATACAGCTCAATAACGCTTCTTATAGTCCTATTATTCTTGCAGAAGAATACTTCGTCCCCATGGACTTTAGTTAATGTTCTTGCCCTTTCAATCTTGTTAGAACTGTCATTTTCTATCGGTGTTTTTGAGATATGTTCGGCATTGACATTATCTTTTTGGGGAGGTGTTTCTCTCTCTTCTTTCGCTTCTTTTACATTGGGTTTTACAGCCTTTTTTTCATTAATAGCCGGTATGGGAGGATGCATTCTTGCTGATTTATCTTCCACTATCCTCTCCGATAACACTGCATTGTGGACCTTCTTTAGCATGTCCTCTCTCATGATGCTATGAGCATCATTATCCTTAATCCTCTTCTCATATTCTCTGGGAGTGCTATGCATCTCTTTGAGAGTGTTCCTTATGCTTCTTATCTCTTCTTTAAGCCTTATGATTTCATTGTTCTTAACGCTTATTTTTTCTTGCATCTCAAATTCTATTTCAGGATCGTCATGCACGGGCATGCTGCCCTGAGATATTTCTTTTTCCAAGAGGTGCAGTTTTTTTTCTTTCTCGGCCAGCTTTTGTTGGACTGCATGATACCTTTTCTGGCTGTCAGACTCTTCGACATCATCACTGCTTACAAATAACCTGGTAGCATTTGTGTGGGCCTTAGGAACATAAGCCTCCTCTCCTTTCAGACTACTGCTAGTAAGGGCGTCCTCTTTAGCACTGCCATACTGCTCCTCAAAGAGCCCCATAAACCTCTTGAAATCATCATCCTCTCCCTTTTCTTTATCCTGCTCTACAGGGATCACCGCATAGTCATGCTGCTTTTCTGAAGGGATCTTCTTGTCTTCTTGTACCAGCGTTCTTTTAGTGTCATCATTTCCCTCTTCTTTATCCTTTTCTTTTGCAGCTTCTTTCTGTCCGGAATCATCCTTTTTCTGATTGGCATCATCCTTTACCTTGTCTGCTTTCAATCCCAATATATGACCTATGTCATCAGGCAATTCTGGCAGTTCGAGAGCGTCCAGTATCTTAATGTCTTCTGGAATCTTGTCAGGATTTACGCTTTTTCCCTTATCTTCATGAATATTATCCGACTCATTAATGGTATTGTGTATCTTTTCATGTATAGCATGCTCTATAATATTTTCTATCTGCTTCCTGTTCCTGCCCTTCTCAAGCCTTGCTGCAAGTTTTTCGTCGTGCAGATTGTCACGAACCCAAACTGCTATATCATGTTTATACTCATTGACATGCTCTTTGAAAATATTGTCGTCTATCTCGTGAAGTCTTGAATAGAGCTGTGGCAAGCTGGAAATTCTAATACCATTATAGAACCATAAGCTTTTTTGATGATGGGACTCTCTTAGTATTCCTGTATCTTCAGTTTTCTTTACTGTTTCGTCCTTAAGAACAGTCTCTTCAACCAATAATAACAGTTCTTCAAACTTCCTGAATAGGCTTGCTTTTATAGTTCTATCGTTAAGAGCGGTTTTTACGGATGATGCCAGTTCTACGTCTCCGTACTCATGACATTTTTCCAGTATCTTAGTCCTGTTAATGTCGGGGGAGCTCTTAAGAACGATTCCTGATAGCCACTCAAACTCGTTAATATTGTTGTCTCCTATCTTAGAGTCCTTAATGTAGGGCTTAATTCTTTCATACCTACCAGCTATGCTCTGTCCTATCATTATCCTATAAAACAAATACCCATTTTTAAATAGTTTTATCACTATGATAGAATGATTAAAATAATTATATACTATCCGCAGATAACCATCATATTTAAAACGGGAATAGTTTGACAATGGTAAAGGTGATATAATATGGCACAAATAATAGTATCATTAAGAATTATGCCTGAAGGCGTAGAAGTCAATCTTGACAGTATAGTAGAAAGCGTCAAGGAAAAAGTATCCTCTTTTGGAGGAGAAGTAGGAAAAGCTGAAAAAGTACCTGTAGCATTCGGCATACAGGCTTTAAGCATATTGTTTGTCATGGACGAGTCCAAAGGATCCACAGACAAGCTTGAGACAGATATAGGCAGTCTTCCAGGAGTTGAGAGCGTAGAAGTCACTGATGTAAGAAGAGCCCTAGGATAATTATACTAGTAATAAGTGTCTAGAGAGGACTGGCTCTTCTCCCTGACCATTCTTTCAGGAGGATTTACTTTCCGGTATTCGAAGCCGAGAGGCCTCATATACTCTTCGGCCCTACTAGTAATGCTCGGAGCCGCTATAATGCCCCTAATCCTATTATAGTCATTGATTCCTTTGCTCTTCATAATCCTATCCACATACCTTTTTAGCTGTACTATCGCATTGTAATCTGCCTGCACCCTCTTGCATTCAACGACTACCAAATTTCTGTTGGAATCATGGCCATATACGTCGATGAATCCGAACCTTGTATGCTCCTCTCTGGACAAAGGCACAAAATCATCGTCTATAAGCTTAGGATTCTTCATTATCATGTCGCTCATGTCATTTTCTGTGCCATATAACTGTATCTGGTTGTCATCCACCATCGGATATGATCTTACATCTTTAATGGTAGAAAAAACTATACTCATAGACTCCTTGTTCTTAATGCTCAATATATTAATGCTAATTATGTCATCATAATCCACTATTATATTGGATTTTTCTTTCATATAGTTTATAGGCATTACTCCTCTAGGCTTATGGACAACCACTGAATGGTCGCTCTTAATGATTATTATCCTGTCTCCTTCTTCTAAACTGCTTGTTATCCTACCCTTATATTCTATACTGCACCTTCCTATAATGATGCATGTATAAAAGCTGTTTACTGCCCGCATAATATCTTCAGCATACTTTATCATTTCTTAGACCTTTCATCAAGAATATTATATAGTATTACAGGTTTCATGCTCGTTCTTATGATAGTATCACCGTATATGCTCCTAGAAAAATCCTCTTTACACGAGACTATTCTTTCTTTAAGCCAGTCCATTCCAGGAACGCTATTAAGCCTCATTCGAGATGATACCCTATGAATGTCAGTCCTAACATTGTTTAGTCCTATCAATCCTGATTCTGACAGTATAGTAGCATAGTCCTTATTTAATCGTGTAGAGAATACCATATTATCACAAAAAAAATTCGCGTATTCCAATATGTTATTATCCCATAATGGTCCTGTATATAAAGGGCCTATCAGCGTTTTTTTATCATTGCAGAACAAACACTTATCTTTATTAGACATATATCCGCAGTTAGGGCATATCATAATATTACCAATATTACTAAGAGACATATCAGCCCTTCCCTTACCTTTCATAATACTAAAAAACAGTTTAATGTAATGCTCATTTCTATAAGAAAAGAGCATTTTAGCGCCTAGACCGAGGCTGGCTGCATGCCTTATTATTTTGGATGATAACACTCTAACACTGACTTCGTGCATTATAGGAGACAATAGTATAGTGGCATCATATTTTCTTTTGGTTGCATTAGGATAAGTGCCGCATAATGCACTTGTATCAGTAGCCGTGACTCCTATAATGCTATTGTCCTTGAGGCTTTGGAGCGCGGCATCAATAAACGGAACTGGACTGCCGTAAGGGTCTATTTCGATATAATCATAATGCTTATTGCTCAAAAGGAATACTCGAGCGTCAGACCTATGAAAACTTACATTAACATTAGTGTTGTTGTTAATGTTAATATTGTTTCTTGAGAGCTCCAATGATTCATGGCTAATATCATTGACAAGTATTTCTATGCCATGATTATTATTATGCTCTATAATATTATTATGACGTTCTACAAGCAGCCTTGACTCCCTAATACCAGTTGCTGACATAGGAAATGCAAGCCTTAATTTTTTCTTTTTTATGCTCATTAAGTATGATATCATCATAATGCTAATATCCCTATTCTCTCTCATCCTAGGATTATAGAATACTGTCATGCTGCTGTCTACAATATCCTGATGGTATGACTTGAATGATACCATGCCTTCACTGCAATCAATAATTTGAGCATTATTGTCCATAACACGGGTATTGGAGCATTATTTTTAAATGCATCAATAATACTAATAGATTATGGATAATAAGACATTAAGAAGCCCTATATGCTCAGTTCTTGGTCATGTAGACCATGGGAAGAGCAGCATACTCGATGCTGTTAGAGGGTCAGCCATAGTAAAAGGAGAGGCAGGAGCCATAACACAGGCTATAGGAGCATCAATAATACCTATAGAAACTATAATAGGACTCTCAGGAGACCTTATGGGGAGCATGAAAGCCAAAATAGACATACCAGGACTATTATTTATAGACACTCCTGGACACGCAGCATTTACGAGTCTTAGAAAGAGGGGTGGTACGCTCGCAGATATTGCGATAATAGTAGTGGACATTAATGAAGGCCTAAAACCCCAGACTATAGAGGCACTAGAAATACTAAGACAGTATAAGACTCCTTTTATAATAGCAGCTAACAAGATAGACTTAATACAAGGCTACAGCAAAAATGATGAGAAGAGTTTCATAAAAAACATGAACAAACAGCATCCATCATACCATGAGAATATAGAAACAAAAATGTATGAGCTTATAGGAAGGCTTCATGAGCATGGTTTCCAGTCGGAAAGGTATGACAGGATATCAGACCATACCAAGGAAATAAGCATAGTACCCGTTAGTGCGAAGAGCATGATAGGAATACCTGAGATGCTAATGGTACTAATAGGCCTTGCACAAAAATATCTAAAAAACAAACTGTATATGGATGCTGCTTCTCCTGCAAAGGGAATAATATTAGAGGTTAAAGAGGATAAAGGATTAGGAACAACTATAGATTCTATAATATATGATGGCACTATCAAGGTTAATGATACTATTGTTACTCCTACGCTTGACGGGAGCATAACAGCAAAAGTAAAAGCGCTCCTCCAGCCATCACCCCTTCATGAGATGAGAGACAAAAAAGCAGTATTCAAGCACGTTAATAAGGCAGTAGGAGCCATAGGAATAAAGATATGCGGGCATGGACTAGAAGGCGCCATAGCAGGAATGCCCATAGCTACTACTATTGAGGACGATCATAGTGTTAGGGAGGTAAGCGAACAGTTACATTCAGACATTATGGAAACTCTAATAAGCCAGGAGAAAGAAGGCATCATCATAAAGGCTGACACTCTAGGCAGTTTAGAAGCATTATCAGTATTGCTAAAGGATAAGAGCATTCCTATAAAGAAGTCCATGATAGGGCCTATAAGCCTAAAAGATGTCAAGCATGCACACGCTTTACGTGAGGAACATCCTAAGTATGGAGCCATATTAGGATTCAATATCTCGTGCACTCCAGAAGTGCTAATAGAAGCAAAAAAGTCAGGCGTGAGGATTATTACTAATGATGTAATATACAAGATAATAGACGATTATGAGGCGTTTATAGAAGAGACGAAAAGAGAAGAGCAGCGATTAAGCCTTAAGGGCCTCCCAAGCCCTGCAAGAATAATATTACTTAGAGGGTATGTTTTCAGGCAGAGCAATCCGGCCATAGTAGGATGCCTTATAGACAAGGGAGAATTAAAGGTAGGAACATATCTTATGAAGAACGCTAAGAGGATAGGAAGGGTTAAGAGCATACAAAAAGACAAGGAAACTGTAAAGGTTGCTGATGAAGGCTCAAGAGTTGCTGTCAGCATAGAAGGAGCAACCATCGGAAGGCAGGCATTGGAAGAGGATGTTCTGTATAGCATGATAGGAGAAGAGGATTACAGGAATTACAAAAAGCATAGGGACATACTAACACCTGCAGAAAAGGAAGTGTTGATACAGATAGGACAGGTTATGAGAGAAGAAAATCCTTTATGGGGAGTATGATGAGAAACACATTTCTTACAAGAAAAGAGATGCGCAATATTAACAGTATGCTATTAGAGGATTACGGATGCTCTTTTGACTTGGACGAATATTATTATATGAAGACAGTAAAAGGAGACCTGTATATTATTAGTAAGGACATTCAAAAAATAGCCTATGAGGATATTATAGAGGTCAGTGCAGGACTATATGTTGCTGAAATTAGGAATAGGCCGAGACTATCATTGGAAGGAACACAATTATTAGGAGATAAGGCAACAAAAAATTTCATAGTATTAACAGATGAGGAATGGATAATGTGGATTGAAAGGAATGACATTATATCAGATAGGTTTAATGAGATGAACGATCGTATGTATATAGTATCTAACGGAAAAGATTATTATGGTTGCGGATTATTGTCAGGAAACAAGCTTAAGAGCATGGTCCCTAAGTCTAGAAGTCTTAAGGAAGCCCATTAACCATTATTTAGCATTATATGACATTCCTGCATCATGACCTGCCATGAAAGACTCGCTCTTCACCTCGTCCACTACAAAGAATGACTTGAATCTTTCTACATTAGCCTGCGAATACAATTTTTCCTTAAAATTCTCTAACTCAGCCATATCCTTAAATATGCCATCTATGAGAAAGTCAAAATCATTATTCAAAGAAACAACACTATTGGCATTATAAGCTCTTTTTAGGAATTCCTTCATCTTTTCTTTGGAGTCATGACTAACTTTTACGAGCATATGGACTCTTATCATATACCCTAGTATCCTGAAATCTATGAGGCTTGTAAACCTCTTAATCAGTTTGCCGTTATGATAGTTTAGCCGGTCGTACAATGTCGATACTGGAACACCTGTTTTCCTGCTCATCCTCGTAAGGGTTTCCCTACTATTCTCCCTTAAATGCGACAATAACAATATGTCTTTTCTTGATAACTCCATATATTTCCACCCCGTAATAATACCAATATTGTGTTATGATATTAAATAAAGATTCTCTGGCAGTTTCAAAATATAGTTTCAGAAGAGTCTTGAAACAAAATATATAATATATAAAGCATCGTGCAATATATGCCCAATAATCCATAATAATAATGATTATTCATTGTCCCTTATATATGACGATTATTGTATTGTATGTTGTTGTAGTGTGAAAAAAAATATAACTATGAAAAACATACACTATCATAATGAATAATGCAGAGAACATTATTATAAGAGTGTTTGAAGAGCAGAAAAGGTCTTTGACTGCAGATGACATAATGCCCATACTATATCCTCAAGAGTATTTCGAGATAACAAGCATCATAAGCGATGAGCATAACAGCCATGACATGATAGAGGATGCTAAAACCAAGCTGTATCAGCTTAGGAGAAGAGTATTATATCATATAAAGCAGCTGGAGAATAAAGGCGTAATAGGACTTGACAGGAGAAGCGCTAAGGGAAAAAAGCATTATGCCATGATTACACGCAATACGATAATAGTTACAAGCAGGAATGCAGGCATCAACAATGACATGAACGAGCATTACATCATAAGGGAGAATATTGAGGACTGGGCCAGAAAGTTTTCTTCACTGCTTATAGACTGTGACCATAACGATAATAGGAGCCTACAAAAAATGTTAAGTTACAGGAGAAGCATTAGTGATGCTATATCATTGTATAACCCTAATGCCAGCATATTTACTGATGATATACTAGAGACTATTAGAAGGGCTTCACTAAATGAAGGGCTCTCATTTACAGGGATAATACCAGTAAAAAACTATTCTATAAGAGCGGAAGAGAAAGCAGAATACAATAAGCTAATGCAAAAGCTTACCAACAATAAGATTACTATCATACTATCATTGGAATCTAATGATCTTAGAAGAGTTGAATCAATTAGCCTGCTTGAAGAGACTGCAAGGCATTGCATAGAATCCAGAATACCATTATATGTACATAATAAGGATGCCAAGAAAGCGCCTGTATTCGTAGGAAGGCTCGGTCCTTATACCATGTCAGAAAAGGACTATGACATGATACAAAAAAGGCAAAATTATGAAAGAAAAGTGTTTGTCATTGGACTAAACAATGTTCTTTGCGATGTAGAGTCTTTCCTCCAGGAGAATAGTGTTACGGAACTTAGGAAGTCATTGTTATTGAAAGGAACAGACCTTTTTGCAGCAAGCCTTAATCTTAGAAGGAGGGCTCCAGAATTATTGCCCGAAAACGTATTTGGAAGCCACTGTCTTGATATAGCAAGAGACTATTACAGGTTCTGGAATTATGGACTAAAAGATCCTCATGCAGACCAGGAGACAGTAATAGGACTCTTGAACAGTGCAAAACAGACTATAGCAGGATATTCTCATGCACAGTCAACAATATATACAAGTTGCGGCATGCCGACACCATTTAGGACTGCTTTTAGCGTGCTCTTTGAAGAGTCACTGCCTCCAAGGTTCAGTAAGGGCCAGTTCAAAAAACTCGTAGTAAAAGACACGAAGGACATAATGGATAATAGTGTTAAGGAAACATTATTCCTAAAACAGCAGGCAGCAGAGATATTCAACGGCGGAGACAGGACTAGAATCACTAAGAAGAATGGAAATAGTACTCACGATATAGTAAGCGAGATATCATTTGTACAAAAGAGTTATGCTATACCACTGGTATGCTATGATTTTAGCATGCACGAGAGAGAATTGACATTAAATGATTTTATTAAGGGATAAAAATATGATAATAGAACATGATAATGCTATGGAAGCTTGGCTGGAGGCATTGGATGCATCCATGAACAGTCCTATAAGGTTTATGGATGAAAATAATAATGAATGCCATGAAATATTAGGTTTGAGCGTTACTATCATGAATCCAGATACCGTTAAAGAACCATTAATCGCCATGAGGAGCATGGGACCATGGCATTATCCTACCAATGAAGAGCTAGGCGAAGTTATAATGCAGCCTAACAGAGGAGGATTCCCATACACTTATGGCAATAGAATATTTGCATATAATAATTATAATCAGATAGAAGAGTTCATAATACCATTACTGAGCCAAGAGCCTAATTCGAGAAGAGCTGTATTAACAGTATGGGACCCTATAAAGGACTCAAACCATAAGAACAGGAACGTGCCAGGATTAATAGCAGTGGACTTTAAGCTTAGGGAAGGCAAGATTAATGTTACAGGAATGGTCAGGAGTGCAGACCTCTTATTCGGATGGCCTGCAAACATATACCAGATATCATTGTTGCAGGAATATGTATCTAAAAGAATAGGATGTAATAGGGGAATGATAAAAACATACATGACCTCTGCTCATGTTTTTACTTACCAGTATGACTATATTGAAGAACTTTTAAGAGCATATTCTAAGAAAGGATAATGAAACGCCATTATTAGTCACCAGTATATAAAGACACTCTATAGTATATTAATATACTTAAATAACAACATTTATATATGAGGATACTTTTTTCTCATTGGGGGTGGATGGCGTGGTCATCCTATTCGATCAGTTTAACCTATCAGATAACATATACGAGACGGTATTCGCTACTGAACAGCAAGCCATAGTAGCCAAATTGCTAGTAGACTATATGAAATCGAATGACAATACCATATCAAGAACTGAGATGTCAGTATTTGCCACAAGACTTCATGAGGGCCAAATAACAACTATTATAGATTCTGGAACGTATAAGGGAAGAGAAGTTAGGCTGTCATACAATAAAAGGCAATTCTATGACAGAATACTCACTCCTATGAAGAGCATGGGACTTGTTGATTATGACATGTACAAAAAGACTTATAGGCTTACAGACAAGTTCAGGCAAATACTAATGAAGATAGGCATACAATGGACTAAGGAGCTTGAAAGACCACTTGGCGGTTTTACACTAAAAAAATAGTTACTTTTCTTTGCTTTCCTTATAGAACTCTCCTTGTTTTGATTGGAGCAGTTTGTTGTTCTTTCTAATCCTTTCAATTTCCCTTCTGGACTCTTTTAATACTTCTCTGCTCGCCTTGTCATAATATTTCTTGTATAATCTCTTAAAAGCCCTATGATACTCTTCTTCAGAAACCTCTCTTGTAGCTTTCCTCTTAGAGAACATTTCCTCGAGCTCAGCTTTTTTTTGCTCATACTCTTCCCAGAGCTCATCCTCCCTTGGCATCCTCCCTCCTCACAACCAATACTTTTTCGAGCAGCATAAGAGCATAATCTATATCTGCTGGAGTAACCTCTTTTCTAAGTCTCATTCGTGCATTCGCTTTGGCAAGCCTAATCATTCCTACTACCATCTGGTTGTCGTACGATCTGATAAAACTGCTCTCCAGCAACTTGAGCTTCTCACTCGCACCGTATATTCTTTCTTCCGCTTCTGACGATACTTCAATATTATGGCTGCTGGCATAATTGCAGTATCCCTTAACAAAATCGTAGTCTGGCTTGTGTATCTTGAAGGATGACGCTCTTTTCTCGTCACCCCCTCTAATGAGTACAGCGAAATGGAAGGCCATTAGCATCCTCTCATTTACAGGAACCTGTTTTCTTAGAATGTCTATACTCTTGCCTACAAACCTCCCGCTATGGGCATTGCTCGAAGCCAAAACTTTAGCATATGCTTTTCTCTGTCTCTTCCTGTCCTGCTCCTCATAAAACACTCCTTCTTCCATGCATATCCTAAGAGCAGTATGGTCAGTTTCCTTAAGCCTGTCAATATCATCAATGCACAATAATCCTTCTGAATGCTTGGCTAGTATGCCTTTAGACCATCCGTGGGTTCTCCTAGAATCTGCAAGCACTATCCTCTGTCCTTCAGCATTCACATAAGCGCTTGGCTCGTGCAAGGCAGCAGCAAATCTTAGGATGTCAGAGGATAGTACATGAGGATCAGCCATTATATATACATGAAACCTTTCTGCTGAAACCAATTGGAGTGCCAATAGCGTCCTTAAGTCCTCAAGATCAGTATGAGTAGGGCTTAGCAGGCCCACTATCTTGGACAATGCATTCTTAGAAAACCTGTAGTATGCCTTCTCTCTTGCAGCATCCTCTACCTTCCTGTTAATCTCCACTATCCTACCCATGACATCCCTGTCTTCTATTATAGGATGCAGTACGGGGTAAGGAAAGTCATCCAGCAGATCCTTAGAAACATTGAACCTTCCGTAAGAGACTGTTGCCTTGTTAGCGATTATTAGTTTGCGAGCCTCTCTTAGAGTCTTATCATCACAATACAATCCAACCTGTCTTATCTGGTATGACTTCCTCCCAAAAAGGCTTGAAATAAAAGAACCTATCCCCATAAGATTTTAATTGATGCTCCTATATTAAATACTTTTCCAGTAATAAAGGCAATAATTACCATAATATATAAATAGATGAGTACGTTAGGAGCACTATGAACTCCATAATAAGGGCTGATATACTTGCAATATTGGCAGAGATAGAGAATGCTATAGACAATCATGATATTGCAAGACTCAAGCCTATAAGCAATCATACCATTCATAATGCGAGCATATTCCAGGACCATGACTCTGTAATGATGGCCATAGTAACATACTCATTGTATAAGGTCATTACATTAGAGGCATTATCTACTGCTGTAGTCAGAAAACACCTTAAGGCAATGCAAGACCATCTAGCAGACAACAACATAAAAAAGTACAATGAAGAGTCTAAGAAACTGTTAAGAAGCGTTTCAAGGGCTGACGATAAGCTCAAGCTGTACATAGACCATGTCATAGAACAGGCTGAGATAAAGAAAGGCTCAAAATTATATGACCATGGAATAAGCGCGAGCACTGCAGCCAATATTATGGGCATCTCAGTATGGGATCTTATGAACTATATAGGAAAAACAGAGATTAACGAGAGGTTCCCATCATCTGTTAACATGAAACAAAGAATAATTACTGCAAGAAACTTATTTGATAGGAGATGATAAGACTGGAAATATCCAAAGATACACTCATATTTGATACTGGTCCAATAATCACCTTTGCTATTACAAGCATACTGCCCAATATTATGGGACTTAAAGAGTATTATAATGGGGATTTCATAATACCCAAATCGGTAGAGAAAGAGCTAATAGATAGGCCCCTAGCAACAAAGAAATTCAGGCTCGAAGCATTACAAGTATTGCATCAGATACAAGGAGGCGCATTCAAGGTATATGATTCCAGAAGAGTCCAAAAGCTCACAAGAGAGATAATGGGCATAGCCAATAGCACTTTCAAGGCGAAAGGCAATTGGATTAGGATAGTAAGCCATGCTGAAGTATCCGTTCTTGCATCAGCCATAGAACTTCATAGCAATACTATAGTAGTGGATGAGAGGACTATGAGGCTGTTAGTGGAAGAGCCTTGCAAGGTAGGAGTAATACTCGAAAAGAAACTGCATACTCCAGTAGATGTTAACAAGAAGAACATTAGAATACTAGAAGACATGACCAGGAATATTAATGTTATTAGGAGCAGCGAACTAGCATTAGTAGCTTACGAAAAAGGATTATTGGACGATTATATTATTAACAGCAAAGAGTTGGTAAAAAGTGGGATAACACACCATAAAGTAGAGAGACCTGAAAAACTTCTTGCAGAAGCACTATTATGGGCGATAAAGCTTAACGGCTGTTCTATCAGCAAGAGGGAAATACTTGAGGCAGTCAAAATATCAACAACTAAGAAAAAGAATAAGAAAGCATAATAATAGGATACTGTTACTCATAAGATATGGCTAACAACAATGAAAGGGATTGGCTCATACTAGGCATAGAGTGTACGGCGCACACCATAGGAGCGTCAATAATAGATAGTAATGCCAAGATATTATCAAACCATAATATTAGCATGAAGAGCAATGACTCAGGACTAATACCTGTAGAGATAATGGAACATCATGCGTCCAATATCAAAAATATAATACTCGAATCGTTGATACGCTCAGAAAAAAGCATTGATGATATTACACATATTGCTGTTAGCAACAGTCCTGGAATGGGACATGCACTCCGCGTAGGAAACATAATGACTAAAGCATTAAGCTTTAGCAAGCAAATACCTATAATACCAGTGAACCACAGCTTAGCACACCTGACTACTGGAATAGTATTGTATCCTCCCAACACTAATATAACATTGCTTTATGCTGCAGGAGCAAATACGCAGTTATGGAATCTTAGTGAGAATAGGCTAATGATGGTAGGCGAAACTCTTGATATGGGCATAGGACACTTATTGGATATCTGCGCAAGAACTATAGGATACGGTTTTCCAGGAGGGCCGATAATAGAAGAGCTCGCATCTAGGCATGATGGTAGTCTTATAGAATTGCCTTATAGCATTAAAGGAATGGACGTTAGTTATGGTGGAATATCGACATCATACAAGAACAAGGCATCCAAAATAATAGGCGATTATAATGATAGCAAAATAAGTATAGACGAGAAGGATATAATGCTTAATGCTCTTTGTTACAGTCTGCAAGAGCATGCATACGGAGTATTAATCGAAGCTACCGAGAGGGCAATGGCACTACAGGAATCTCTAGGACTTTCCGTTATAGGAGGAGTGGCATTAAACAAGAGGTTTTTGGAGATGGCAAATATTATGTGCAGTGACAGGAATGCCAGTATAATAATACCTAATAAAGAATTATTGGCAGACAATGCCGGCATGATAGCACTCGAAGGATTACGAATGCTATATTCAGGCTATAAACCCATGGTTCATGACTATAATAATAGTTTGAGAATAGACCCTTACGAAAGACTGCCAAGGATAACGGATTATCATAGGCTTAATAGTGTCTCTTTACAGCATTCTTCTTCCTAAACAGCATTATTAAGTATAATGCTATGAATAGAGCAATTACATATCCTAATCCTATAATAACAATCCAGTATATTGGAAGGTCTCCTTGCCTTGGTCTTACATTAAGTATGGCTTCCCTGTCAGCAGTTATCTTCCTATTATACAATACCCTGCCGCTAATAACATATCTTCCCTCTACTATGCTGTCATAACCTACTACATAAGGATTTCTTGTAGATGACAATACCTCAATATTTCTTGTCTGAGCAGGAGATAAAGAGAACAGTATTATAGTAGAATGCCTAGTGCTTACAAGAAAGCTGGATGGTATTCCCCTAAGATTGCTGTATACCATTCCACTCTATACGTCTCTCCAGTCAGCACTATTAACTAGTATGTGATCTGGGTCTCCTTCAAAGCTTGCAGTTGCAGTATTAGCAGCTATTATAGCATAGAGTAGTATAGCGGTAACAAACAGTAATAATCTGCCGATGTAAGCGTTATCAGTCATTCTTCCAACTCCCAATACTATCCCCCAGAGCCATTATTAAGAATTCATATATAAATATGTTGGTTTATAAACGGGTGGTACAGAGTGTTGCACATCTGTTATTACTATATTAATTTACCACTTAATAATGAAAACATTTATATTGTACCATAACATACTTTACTACCATAGAGTGAACTAGTGTTTGGGAAGAGTATGATGAAGCTAAGAAGAATCACAAGAAAGCAACCGATAATTAGAGATGTTGTTCTAGTAATAGTATTGTTATTGTACGCTGCAGTATCATACGCCGGAGGATACATGACGGCAATGTCAAGTCACGATACTACTCTAATCACATACGATCTTGCACTCCAAGGAAATAATAATGACAATACTGATACTATACTGTCAATGCCCAAAGACAGGATAAACCAAGACCAGATAACAGTACTAAGCGACAGAGTCATAATACGCATAGAAGAGCCTCAATGGGCTACATTCGCACCTACCAAGTCCATGGTGCCATTCCTCGATTCCGGATCTCACGCGATACAAATAAGGCCTGAAAACCATGAAGACTTGCAGGTAGGAGACATAATAAGCTATAAGAGCAGTTTTGTAGACGGCATAGTAATACACAGAATAATAGAGATAGGGTATGATAATAATGGATGGTATGCCATAGCAAAAGGAGACAATAATAATAATCCTGACCCTGAAAGAATTAGGTTTAGCCAGATAGAAAGAGTACTGGTTGCAATAATATACTAGATTATGGAGTGCAAATAGGCAGATACGTAATTACAACTATACTCTCAATGTGAAAAGATAATCCTTTCTATAATATCTAGTTTCTTAATATTGAGCTGATATGCATCGCCATATTTAGTTTTTCCATAATAAATAACTAATCCATCTCTTAACAAGTCATCCAAGACATCTACAGTAAAACCTGATAAGTGTCTTGGTATTCCTGATTGCAGCCTTACAAATAACACATGGCCCTTACTGAAAGCAGTGTTTGAGTATAATTTTTTGAGAATATTCCTCCTTATTCTATAATAATCAGATTCTGAAAGCTTCTTACCCATATAAAAAATCAATAACATTGTGGATATTATAACGCTTATTACAAAAATTCTGAATATTAGCCCATATGAGCCAGATATAACAATATTTATATACAATAAAGAACATCTAATAATATGGAAAAGAATACAGCGTTTTTGGAAGTATTTGGAGACTCGCCAGTCTTAAAAGTATTAGATTTTCTTATAGTAAATGAAGATTTTGATTATAGCATGACAGATATTGCCAACCTTTCAGGAGTAGGCTATTCAACATTAAAACGTTTCTTTGGGAAACTAGTGGAGAAAGGCATAGTTATTAAGGTTAGGGAAGTAGGCAAAGCCAAGATGTACAAGCTTAATATGCTTAACCCTATAGTAAAAAGATTTCGAGACTTGTACTGGGAAACTGCAAGGCAAAAAGTCAGGACTAAAGCAAGAGAGCCGATAGTAACATAGAAAAATTGTAGCTCAGACTAATACATAAACATCTAAAACCCACACTAAAAAAGTGCAATGCGTTAGTTCTAATAGTTAAGCTGCTATCGACCTAAGAACAAAGGTATGTAACTAACATTAACAATCAACAACCCCGCTCTAAAGGGCGTGGTATGTTAGAGTTAATGGTTAAACTGTTATCAGCCTAAAGACCGAGGTATGTACCCCCCCATTAACAATCATGACAGCTCTACCCAGAAGTAATATGCCGTTGGTGTAGGGCTTATGGCTGACTCTGCTACTATCATCTGGAAATCATACCTTCTCAGGTTGAATCCTTCCTCACCATCCTCCAACAATGTAGTATATACAAGAGCATTATTGTCTGACAACAATACCTGCTGGAACAATGCATTCTCGTCTATTACTTGTGCAGATGAATTAACATATGTAGCTATTGAAGGGCAAGAGCTTTGTGTTATAGGAGTAGTACCTACAAAGAACTCCCTATGCCCTACCTGCGAAAAAGTATTATTGATATTGTCAGCAGCGTTTACAGAGTGGTTCAATAATGCCTGTTCACTGTTAATTATTGTGGATGGAGCGCATCCTATCGCTGACCAGTCTACACTGTCATTCCTCGAAGCGTATACCTGACCTCCCACAGTAGTAAGACCCCAGTCATATATCGAGAAGCCATCACCATCCTGCAATGTCAGTCTTCCCGTAACATTACCTGCATAAGCCTTCCACCTCTGATTCTGGTAGCTGACATTAAGCACTAATGTCGTGAACGTTCCTCCAGAAGTATTCACTAATGCTGCAGGCTGTATAGGCCCGTATTCTGTAGCATTATACGTGATTATAGGACCTTGGGGCTCTGCTATTACAAATATGCTCATGAACAGTATAGTAATTATTGCTAGGGGCAATAGCTTTCCATGATAATTATGCATGGAGCTTCACCCCCACTCGTCTTATGATAGTCCTTACAGTGTTCTCGCTCCTGCATATTATCTGGGCGATTCTCCTCACATTGTACCCAGTCTCCCTTAGCCTTAGCACTACCGCTTCTAGAGGGCTTAGATTATTGGAGAATACTGCTGATGGTATAGCCTCTTCAGATACTGCTACAATTTTTGTGGGATTCTTAGCAGCTGCCCTCATATAGGCTATCCTTACAGACCTTTGGTCCTTGCCTATACTCCTGGAAATCTGTGCAAAAGTCTTGTTCTTGTTTTCATGCAAATATTTTGTTGCAGTCTCCAATACAGTTAGTTCTTTGCTGAAAGCATCTATAGGAATATCATCATCCTGCATCAGTCCTGCGATCTCTTGAGGAGTAATGTCATAATGCTCTGTTACTCTAGCCAATAGTGCTTTGAGATCCTTTAGGAGTACTGTTTTTGCACTATCTTCTGCCGGCATGACCTTTTTGTAGTGCTTCCTATATATAAATGTTATTACAATTTTACATATTATGTCAATATTATATAGATTTTTGCATATTGCATTACATATTATGTAACAATTAAATATTTTATTAACTATTAAAGTAATTTAATTTATTAATATATAATACATTGAACTAGCACATCGATACTCATTAACATCAAAAGAACGATAACACAAACAACACACACCCAAAACAAAACATAATTAACAAATATATTAACTAAAACAACTACAATAATTAATAAAACAACAAAACTAGATTATAATATAAATAAACGGTTTAATTATTCTATCTCTATATAAAAGTAATAAGGCGTATTAGTAACCAGAGGATTGCCCGATTCTGCAATAATCATCTGGAAATCATAAGTAAAGTTAGGATTATAACCCATCTCTCCACCTTCAATCCTCGAAGCATATATCATTATGCTATTATTAGTATCCATTACCAGTACTTGTTGGAACTGTGCATCAGTATCTTGAGCTTGAGGAGTTCCATTAACATACATCGGAGTGTATGGACAGCTCGATACATTAGTACCGCTGACAAAGAACCATAAGTGGTCTGTAGCATTAAAAGTGCTTGATATGCTATCATCAGAACCTGGAACATGGGACATTGCAGCCTCCTCAGATTCCAGGATAGTGACATTAGCACATCCTATACTATTCCAGTCTATAGTATTATTCCTCGATGCAAATACCGTACCACGATAATCAGCCTCTAAAGTCCAATCATATATTGCATATCCCTCAACATCTTGAAGAGTTAGCCTACCTGTAACATTACCCACGTAGGCTTTCCACCTCCTGTTCTGCTGTTCGAAATCAAGGTTGATGGTGGTGATGGTCCCCTTGGCATCGCCTTCACGCAAAGTTGCATCTCCTGCAACTCTACTCGTGTTTGAGACATAGGTGATTGAAGGCCCTTCTGGTGTGGCAGCGAATGCCAAGAAGACCGTGAAAGAAGATACGAGTATAAGCAATACAAGCAATGAGGCTCCCCTGCTTATTCCTTTGTTGTTGTGTTCTCCTTTCATCAAATCACACACCCTCTTTTTCCTCTTAGGAATATGAGAATGATAGCACCATCATTCTATCGCCACGTAGAAATAATATCTAGTGGTGGTACCGTATGGGTATGTTTCATTCCCTGAACCAGGCTCTCCTACCAACATCTGGAAGTCATAAGGGCTTCCGTCAAAACCAGTAGTCCTAGGAAACTCCAGAATGGCGGTATATATAGTACTGTCAGAGTCATTCGCCTTTAACAATGCCTGGTAGAATATTGAACCATGACCAGTATCATTCACCGAAGTAGTAGGACATCCCGTAATATTAAGCCCTCCTACCCAGATCTGTGGATGGTCCGTCCGGTTGAATGTCTTGGCTACAGTATCATAGTCGTCCACAGAGTTCATACCCAGAAATGTCTCTTCATTTAGTATATCGGTGGCATCCATGCATTCTATGGTATTAAACCAGTTTATTGTTTCATTCCTAGACGCATATATTTCTCCACGAGGATCAGCAACTTCCCATCTGTATAACGATTGGTTATTGGCATTAGCCAATACTATATTACCTGTAATATTACCATAATAACCTGCCCAGTATCTTGTTATAGAATCAGCGGTTATGTTCAGTAATGTAACGTTACCTGCCAGTGCATCCACAGCAAATGATGGTACTGTAGTACGTCTCTGGGAATGAACCTCATCCAGAGTGCTTGGACCTTGAGGAATGTTAGCTATTACAGTCCCCAACGCTACTAAAGCTACCAATACATATAGTATCGGCACAGTTTTGCCTCTATTACGGCCTCTCACCTAAATCACCTCTATTGCAAACGCAAGCTCAGCTTGCGCCTCACACCTTCTCATTGTCACGTAAACCCTATGTCAGGGTAGTAATGACCACACCATTATATCAGTATACCATATAGTATACACATATATAAAGTTTTCGTACTTGTAGTGAATATAGGTATTTATAAATGACATGAGGAAAGTGCTCTGTTGCATAATTCTTTAGGTTAGGGTTTTGCCTATACTTAGTAGTTTGTGGTGGCGTAGGTCATCATGTTC
>JBLKOQ010000042.1:0-4933 GCA_047602885.1 Candidatus Woesearchaeota archaeon
TCAAACTGCTATCGGCCTAAAGACCGAGGTATGTACCTCACCCATTAACAATCATAGTTCACTAACCTTTATCAAAATAAAATCATGCAACATCTAATCACTATAAGGTGACAAAATAAGTAGTATTTCTGGATAAAATGTTTAAATATGATGATGATTCTAAGCGCATGGTCAATAGTACAAATAGCTTGGATAAGACTCTGTGCGAGGATAAATTTGATTGTCCTTTATTAAGAAAGAAAACATTACAGGAGTTGGCTCTAGGAACTGCTGCTTTTGGAGGATATGCAACATTAGTATCATTGTTAGGCTCATATGCAAGCAATAATATGAGTCCTCAGGCAGCGTATGCTATTGGAATAGGGGTAGGAGCGGTTTCTTTACCTATAGTAGCAGCTTATGGGTTATATGTTTATGACAAGGTTGATACTATAATAAGCCTGACTAATCAGATTAAAGAAAGAAAGATTACTGATTATAATGACCAAAAATAATGAGAATCCTATCGTATTGTACTGGCAACTCGAATCTCTGATAATTGGTTATATACATTCATGGCATAGTCATATCTCCTGGCGATATCAGGTATCATATCATTCCTGTTCAATCCTGAAATGACGTTACCAATCCTATCATATTCCTCAGTTATATCTATGCCATATCCTACTTTGAGCGTCTTAGCAAATATTGTTGCATTAACCAGCATCTCGGCAGTAAACCAGTCTATATTACTTGTATTTTCTAGTATGTCAAGGTTATATCCTATCTGGCTCATGTATCTCTTATCAATTTCTTGCTCATCGCTTGTGGCATTAATCATTCCTATTATATGCTGATTATTGATTATGCCCTCTAAAGATTCTGTGTCTGCTATTGCTGTCCTTGCTATGACCTGTGCCAAGTATCGCCTATTGGCATGAGAGGAGATGTATGATTGCTCTCCTTGCCTATAGTATCCTCTAGGACCTATAGCTCCTGGTCCTGCCCTGTATAGTGCTAGCAATTGCCTTGGATCAGTGATTTTGTGGAGTTCAATATTGTATCTCATTCTGGCAGTTGATGATATGATGCTGTGTTCGGGATTATACACTGAACTTACAATTTCAGTATTTAGTGGATTGTTCCATCTGAAATGAGTATTATTTTCTACAAGTGTCATTCCATGCTCAAAATTATCCATTTTCATCTGTGCTATCCCATAGTCGTCTGTACGGGTATTATGGGCTATAGGGTTTAGTTCTGACTCGAGGATGTACAGCTGGGCAAGCCATAATGGGTTTAGATCATACCTTGCTGATGCCTCTTCCAACAATTCTACTATTGGTATTATCCTTTGTAGCATGCTGAACTGATAGCTGTTTAAATCTGTTGGAACGGGAATATCGTTGAGGATGTCTACAAAAGTGTATGAAGGATCCATTATGGGCGCTCTTTCCGGTATTATTATTATGTAAGGGTCTATTTCCGTTAATTCTATAGTCTTAATGGAAGTAGTATTATCAGTCATATTAGTATCATTGTCTATAATGCTCTCTTGGCCTTGCCCTATCGTAATAATGCTACCTCCTTTTAGTCCTGGACTGGCATAGAAGTGTCCTGGCCCTCCAATGTTTCTTGGGTTGAATAACTTATAGAATTCGTGGCTTGGACTGCTTCCTTCCCACCTGTTTAACAATCCCGAATCAGTGAATCGATGGTGCGTAGGATGATATCCCAGTATTCCCGTAATTTTCACGGCGGCCTCAATATTTACACTGTAATTGCCGTCATCAAATACAAGCAAGTCTTCAATGCTGCTTCCGGTTGGTATGTGTCCCATTGGAAACGAGAAGTACCTGACATTGCTTCCTGTTGCTTTTTCTATTAATTGGACGCTTCTGCCTATCTCGTACCTGGCATCTTCTAGCGTAAGGTTTCTCATGCTCGCATGTGACATGGTGTGTGCCGCCACTTCAAGACCTTCTGAGGCTAAATATCTTAGCATTGCTGTCCAGTCATTAGGTTTTGCAAATGGCGGATTGTCGAAAGGCACGAAGAACGTGGCATTATACCTAAAATCAGGATGCGCTTCTACAAAATGTTGCAGTATTCCGAGCGCACTATCAGGATCCACATATAGTTTTTCATTGTCTTCTGTTAGCCTGAACTGTCCTTGCCATGCATCGTCAAATGTCAACACTACCGCTCTTCTTCCTTCCGGCACAACCTCATCAAGCCTATTATTAATCAGCTCGTCGAGTGATACCGTAACAAAGCCTTCGTCATACAGCCTTTCTATTCTCGACCTGAACTCTTTAGGCGTTATTGTTAGCCCTCCCGTATCATCCTGCGCTATATTGTGAAAGCTTATTATCGGAATTCCTCCTGTAGGGTTAGGCTCATGCAATTGAGGACGTAAAGGATAGCTTAGTTCTGGCTGTGCTATTTCTACAGAATTCCTAATACTGTTATGGCTTATTATTGATTCCAAATTACTTGTAAACGGCCTTTCTGTCCCTTTAATATCAGTATTCCAGTCTATTGTAGAGTATCCTTCCATTAGTGCTCTTGATAACCTTATATCATCTATTCTTTCTTGTACATATCCACTCACACCGTCGACCATCATCCTGCCCGTATTTGCTATTCCATTATATGCTACGTAGAGCATAGAGCCTGCAGCCACCAATCCTATTATTCCCCTGCCCATTCTTTTCATATGTCTATCACCCTCTTGCAAGGTTCCTATGAGTATTGTCCTGTGATATTAACACTCTTTCCCATCCTTGTTTGCCCCACTGTTCTGTGCGCCCCATCATTATGTCTTTTGTAACATCATATCCTGCATGCAACCATGACGCTCCTGTAACATATGCATGCGCATAATATGCCGGATACCTAAATAGGTTTTCTCGACTGAATATTGCAGTAAACAATGTGCTTTGCGCAATGTCCAACGCAAACATCCCTGCTCCTAGTGCAGGGTCAGCTATAGCAACTATGGGCGTTGAGAACCTATAAATTGCAGCTCCATAAGCACCTGCATATGCGGGCAATAATGTTGTAAGTGCCAGCTTTGGAGCTTTGGCTAACTCTTTTCTGTTGGCATACAATGACTGCAGACTGCCTGTGTTCCATCTTTTTATTTGGTTATAATAATCATTTATTGTTGATGGTATGCTACTTTTAGAACGCGGCTCTAGTGCCACATTTACCCTATAGCCTTTCTCCTGTAGAATCCAGCAGAGGTCAAGGTCCTCCGTAACAGTTCTGTGAGGCAGTCCTATCTTATGTACTATGTCTTTTCTAAAAGCAAAATTGGCTCCTACTAGAACGTATAATGCGTCCCTTCTCTCCTGATATCTTCTGTGAAACGCGTTTACATCATAGCTCCTGCTCCTGCCATGATATAACAGCTTTTCTGTCCTGGTGCCATTAACCGGTTTTTCCGGCCATACCCTTCCAGAGACTGCCGCTACATTATCATTCTCGAACTTGTCTATAAGACTGATCAACTGTTTTGGATGGGCTTTAATGTCGGAGTCTACAACCCATACTATGTCTCCTAGGCCTTCATATTCATGGTTTAATAGAAATTCTAGGTTTCTTCCCTTGCCCCTATTTGTTGTACTCTTTAGATATTTTATGTAAGGATACTCCTCCATTAGGCTTTCTACTTCTTTTGCAGTATTGTCACTTGAATTATCATCCAGAACATATATGTCTTTCAAGAAAGGGTATGTCTGTCCTGCTATACCCTCTATAGTGTTGCCTATCTTTTTTTCTTCATTGTATGTGGGTATTACTGCGCTTACAGTAAATGCCTGGTTTCTCGCCCATGTATTATCAGGCCTTCTTGGAACTATCATATTATATACCATTGTTGCAAGGCTTACTGGAAATGACATTCTTGTTACCTAAAAAGTATCGCTGTCTCCCATCATTATGTATGGGTTGACTTTATGGTTTTCGGATGAAAAACCTGTATATGCTATTTGAGTGTCCCATGGAATATCCACATATCCCATATCCAAGAGCGTCTTATGATGGTGTGTTCCTGGAAACATGAATATGCTTATCTCCTCAGCTCCTACATGCGCATAATACGATTCTGCTTGGGACAATAGTTCTTTTGTGGCTTGGGGTCTGGCGCTTATTATGTCTACTATATGACCTCTTATTGTGCTGCCGTCATCATATTTTTTGGTCATACAAGTGGCGTCTTCTATGCTTATGGGAATGTATGTCTGATGATTATGGGGATTGTCAAAGTATCTCCACCTAAGATAGTCCGGTGTCTTTTCTATGCCAAAACTAAATTCTGATGACATCTCCTCCCATAATGCTTTAGTGTCAGGATGTATGTTGTGATTTATAGCATGATTCTTATTATAAGCAGGGAATATGCTCTTTTTCATGAACGGAACATTTCCCAACGATATATTATTGTATTCTGACTGGTTCTTTAGCCTGGGGTTTATGGAATTGGGAAAAGAATATAATGATGCAGCGCCTATCTCCATTGAAGCATTATTTAGTGCATTTACCATTGTCCTAAATATTCCCTTTCATTGATGACCTGGATGTACCATCGCATCATTGGACTGGGCTATTATCCTTTTTTCCTCTCCCGATTTTCCCATCTTATAAAGGTATGATGTGTATCCTGCAAGAACATCATCTTCATAAGCCAATGCAATATTGGCCTCCAAACCATATACGGGTGTCTGGTTCTTCCATTTCCACGGTGCAGGATTCCTCTCTTTAGCTAGCATTCTTATGAATGGACTATACGACGCTTTCTCTCCATAGCATAAGTCGTACAATTCTAGTATCTGTGCTATTGTCCCTTCTCCTATTTTTGTTGCTTTCTTTATTGGACAGTGTTTACTTATATGCAATTGGTTAGAGCTTTGCTGATAAGCCAAGTCTCTATTAGAGATAGGAATCTGTT
>JBLKOQ010000043.1:0-4659 GCA_047602885.1 Candidatus Woesearchaeota archaeon
CACAGACCGCAGAACTGTTTTGCAGGCTCATAGCTTATAACATAGGCTTACGCCTATGGAGATTTTCTACAGAGCCGGTCACTCACATTCTCTCGAGTCCTATAAGCCCTACCATGCTAAAAGCCTCACTAAGAGTTTCTTGGACGCTCTTCAACAACAATAGCCTCGCATAAGACACTTCCCCTATCGCTTTTAAGACTGGGACTTTGCTATAATAACTATTGAACATCTGGCATAATTCTATAATATACCTGCATATCATGCTAGGACTATTACTGATAAGAGCATTATGATATACTGTCTCATAATTTCTAATCTTTTTTACCATCTCATACTCAAGGTCTTCTGTGAGGAGTTCTACATGGGGAGAGTCGACAAACTCTACATGCTCGCTCTTCTTTAGTATACTTGATATTCTGGCATAAGTATAAAGTGCGTATGCTCCTGTCTCTCCTTCCATATCCAATGCCTCATCAATATCAAATATTATCTCCTTATTGGCATCAGTCCTAGTAAGGAAAAATCTTAAAGAGCTAATCGCAATACTCTTGGCAGTTTCTTTAAGCCATTCCTCGTCCTTATCAGGATTCCTCTTCTTGCTCTCACCATAAGCTTTTTGCACTAATAAATCGTAAGTGTCATCCAGTGTTATAAACCATCCTTTCCTGCTGCTAAAAGGCAGTTTCCTATTACTCTTTTCTTCATCGCTTAGCTCAAAACCGAAAGCCTCGAGAGTGTTAGGAGTAAGATATACTACTCCATAATCTATATGGGTATACTCCTTGTCATTACCAGTAAAGCCCATCATCTCCAAAGCTGAAGAGACTACGCTTTGCAAGTGGCTCTGCCTATTGTCTATAACCTGCAATGCTGTATCATAACTGCCAAAATCGGGCTTAATGTCGGTAGGCATGCTCCTCGTAGAATATACTATAGTATTATTAGGCTGGGATACTAGTTTTTCGTAATAGAAGTCATAACCCAGATAACCAAGCTTCCACATGGCGTATACTATATCTTTAGCTACATAAGTTGCTATACCATCACTCTTAATTAACACTTGGTAAGGATTCTTAATACCCTTATACTTATCAATTTTGGACAAGTTAATAACCCAGCATCCTTTCATGTCACCCTCTTCAATATATTCTATAAGGCCCTGACCCTTCAGCTTTTCTATGGTGTTCTCAAAGAACTTAAGGTGGAGTATGTCTGTTTCCCAGTTTACAAGGTCAAAGTATGCTCCTATCTTCCAGCAGCTCTCAAACTGTGCTATTACTACGTTTCTCGTGTACTTCTTGTGCAATTCTATAAACTGAATGTCATCAGCGTCCTCTATCTTCCTTAAAACCTCGCCAAGTCTTTCCTTAAACAGCTTATCTTCCTCATTGCCCCTCATCATAGTATATGCTTTTCCTGCATAATGGTCGAACTTTTCATTGGTCTCAAAAGGCATATTATAGTATAAGTGCCCTACAATATTGTATCCTACATTAACACCACTGTCATCACCATAGTTAATCGCATGAACAGTATGTCCTTGTCTCTTGTACATTCTGATAAGAGAGTCTCCTAAACATACATTCCTTGCCTGTCCTATATGCAATGGCTTGTTAGGATTAGCGTTCATGTACTCTACCATTATCCTTTTAGTAACAGTCTTCATGGGTTTTATTTGCTCAAGCAATGTCTTTGATATGAGTGATTCCCTCCTATAATAACCGTTGACATATCCTCCTATGGCTTCAAACCTCTCAAAAAAATCTAGGTCTTCGGTTCTCCTAGGAGTATGGTCCCTGCTATCAGCAATTTTAGAAAGGATAGATAAGGCTATGTCATTAGGATTCTTCTTCATGGTCTTGGACAAAGAAAAGCATGGAAACGCTACGTCCCCCAGTCTTGGCTCTGGAGGCTCTTCCAATAACAATAATGCTTTATCCTTATCAATGCCTACCGCACTGCTAATAGTCCTTGCGAAAGCTTCCCTAAACTCCATACTATTAATAATAGGCACTTGTTTATAAAATATTATGCCTTCATGCTATTAACAGCACTGACAGTATATTCTTTTAGCACTTTCCTGCTCTTATCCAAGCTCTTCCTCTCCTTAGAAGATAGTGGTATTAGCTGCTGTTCTACTATTCCCTTCCTTCCCATAATACAAGGAACAGATAATGACACGTCCTTTATCCCATACTTTGAAGGAATGGTAGATACTGCCAGTATCTCCCTAGAATCACTCAGTATAGCCTCACATATATGAGTAGTAGTTAGTGCTATAGCATAATAGGTGGCTCCTTTCTTGCTAATAATCTCGTATGCACTGTTACGCGTCTTCTTATAGGCTTCGTCAAGAGTCTTCCTGCTGACATTACTGTTTTTTAGTAATGGTATCACTGATACAAAAGCGCTATGCCATGCCGGAAAGCTGCTGTCACCATGCTCTCCCATCACATAAACATGTACATTCCTAGGGTTAATCCCTATTTTTTCGCCAAGATAAAACCTGAGCCTTGCAGTATCAAGACTCGTACCTGTTCCAAACACCCTGTATTCTGATCCTGGTATCAGTTTTTTGGCCACGTAAGTAAGTACGTCTACAGGGTTAGCCACTATAATATAGACCGTGTCTTTCTTCTCATACTTTAACAGTTTTGATATTATGCTCTTCATAATGACAGCATTCCTCTCTACAAGGTCCAGTCTCGACTCTCCGGGCTTCTGGTTTGCCCCAGCAGTAATAATTACTATGTCACTGTTCCTGGTAATATCGTACTTGTCAGAATGAGTAATACGAGTATGCTCTGTAAATACGAGTCCATTCTTTAAGTCGAGTGCCTCTCCTTCAGCCTTGTCCTTATTGACATCCACTAGTGCTATCTCACTGCATACTCCTTTCATTAGGAGGCTAAAAGCAGTGGACGTTCCTACAAATCCTGATCCTATAATGCTAATCTTAGCCAATCATATCACCCCTATAAGCATCAATGCCTACAGCCTGACTAATATTTGTATAGCCGTCTTTTATAAGCATTTTGGACAGTCCCATGTTAATTTCTGATATTATAGCAGGACCATTGTATATCATTCCCGTAATCATCTGCAATAGGCTCGCTCCAAGCCTTATCTTACGATAAGCGTCTTCTGCACTAAATATTCCTCCCACACCTATTATTATGAATTCTCCTCTCGTCATAGCATATAATCTTCTTATAGTATTATCAGAGTCTTCTCTTAATATCCTGCCAGACACTCCCCCTGAAGCTCCTTTAGGCTTTGACGAAATACTGTTCTTATGCAGATTAGTGCATACGAATCCTGCAATATGGTGTTTTCTGGCAATTCCTATGATAAGCTCAAGATCATTATCATTAAGATTATGAGGGAGTTTTATGAATACTGGCTTCTCAGTAGTAATATTCAGGTGGGATAATAGCATATCAAGCCTTTGAGGGTCTTGGAAAGGCTCACCTCCATAAGCATTAGGACAGCTGATATTAATAGTAATATAGTCTGATACTTCCAAGATAGTATCATATGCTTTCTTATAGTCCTCTATACCCTTCATCATATCAGCTGTTTCCTTATTGTTGGTCTTGGCTATAGAGATGCCTATAGGAATACTGCGATTAGCAATACCTATCCTTTCTCTTATTATTAGCGCTCCATCATTTTTTAGCCCATAATTGACTATTAGGCTCTCATCATTTGGAAGCCTCCATAACCTTGGTCTATTATTTCCCTGGCAATACTGTCCTGTAACTGAACCTATCTCAGCATAACCAAATCCTACGCTTGACAATATGTCTATAAGCTCAGCATTCTTATCAAAACCTGCAGCAAGGCCTATAGGATTATTGAATCTAATCCCAAAATATTCTTGGACGAGAATGTCATTATGATAATAGAACATCGCTTTTGTTATTCTTCTGCCTAAAGCTCTTCTTCCTAGACTACTTCCAAGCCTTATCATTCTGTCATGGACATCCTCAGGATCCCTCCTAAAAAAGACTGGTTTTATAACAGTCTTATAACCTGTTCTAAGAATACTGTTCCTTACACTCACTAAGCTATTGTTACTGTTTCTCATATTATCAACCGCTTAATGATGCTGACTTTTTATAATAGGCTATGCTCAGCAAAAAAACCAATAGCATCATTATGCTGTTGCCTATACATACTACGCACCACGTATATAGTATGAAAGCCTCAACATAAACTAGGTATAATGTAAATATCATGCCAATAATAGATAATGCTAATATCAAAATATGCATTGGACTGCCAAAATAGTTCTTGATATCAAGAAAGGACAATAACATAAAAGTAACATATCTACCTATTCCTATTAGCGCTACAGGAATTCCTATGAAAGTGGCATAAGCGCTCTTATTGACTATGTCACAATTGAATGAATCACTAATATTGCAAAAGGTTGTCTCTCCTGTAGGAGCATAATGGAGGTATAGGGCGTAACCTGCAATTATTAGTCCTATAACAGATACTATTATTATGCTTTTTAGTATGCTATTGCGATCCATTAGTCTAAGCCAGGATTATGCTTTAAAACGTTTGTGAATAATCTGCTCTGTTGCATAATTAGTTTTTTCTTATGAGTACATATACCTTTTTTCCAAGGTGTTCTTTTGGAGCGTCTAT
>JBLKOQ010000010.1:0-31407 GCA_047602885.1 Candidatus Woesearchaeota archaeon
TCCCATGGTGGAGCCCGCCTCCACCCCCAATAGCAGCCCTAAGGCTGCTTTGGGTTAAATACTTTTTCTACAGAGCCCCTTAGTTATACTATTAAACCAGTTTATGTAGCTATATATACTCTGCGTCATATCATGAATAATAAATATAATTGATTATCCTGTATGCTGCTACTTTTCTCTCTTTCCTCACAATAGTTATACGAACAAACAACATAGCTTAATAAGTAATAACGCAGCAAAAAGTGTTGTATTCTAGTCATTATAGCATCTATAAGGATATTATAGATTAGTGAAAAAGGTTTTTCCTACTATCATATGCTAGTCTTCATTACTATCCTATTAAAAGGCTCTGTTGCAAATAGTGTGCGGCAGCCGTCAGCTGGAGCGGGAACGAACGTTCACGCTTGACGCTGATGTGCCGGGGGATGCCCCCTGCGGGGTGGCGCATAGCACACTTTTTCTGAGATTTGCAACAGAGCCCCTATTAAAAGAATAATTTATAAGTGGCACAGCTTTTTTTTATGTATGGAAAGAGCACCGCCAGAAAGAATTACGCCAAAAGATACGAAAATAGCATATTTTAGCATGGAGATAGGGATTAGCTCCAAGATTAGGACTTATAGTGGAGGATTAGGGGTTCTTGCAGGGGATACTATCAAGAGCGCTGCTGATCTAGGAGTTCCTATGGTCGCTGTATCATTATTGTACAGGAAAGGTTATTTTATGCAGTCATTGGATGATGATGGCAACCAGTCTGAATCTGACACTTCATGGGATCCTGCCGAGTTCATGCAGCCTCTCGAAGGAACTATTAAGGTAAATGTTGCTAAGAGAACTGTTCATATTAAGGCTTGGCAGTACGATGTTATAGGATGTTTTGGCAATATTGTCCCTATACTATTTTTGGATTCTGATCTTGAACAGAACAGTCCTGAGGACAGGAATCTTACAGCTCACCTTTATGGAGGAGACCATGAGTATAGGTTGTCGCAAGAAGTGATTCTTGGCATTGGAGGTCTTAGGATGCTCCAGTATCATGGCTACAAAAATATTGGAAAGTATCATCTTAACGAAGGGCATGCCGCCATGCTCACTATAGAATTATTAAAAAAATGTAAGAATCTTGATTGTGTAAGAGAGCAATGTGTCTTTACCACTCACACTCCTGTTCCTGCAGGTCATGACCAGTTCGACTTAGAATTAGTAAGGAAGGTTAAGCCTGACTTTCCTTTCGACAATCCTAATGCAGGACTGCATGAGGGCAAGCTTAACATGACACTATTGGCTTTAAACCATTCCAGGTATGTTAACGGTGTTGCCAAAAGACATGGTGAGGTTTCGAGAAAGATGTTTCCGAGCTATCCTGTCGATTCTATTACTAACGGTGTGCATCCTGTAACATGGACGAGCCAGAACATGAAGGACTTATTGGATACTAATTGTCCTACATGGCGTTCCGATTCTTTTATGATAAGGAATATTTTCCGTGCAGAATATTCTGACATTCTCCATGCTCATAAGGCTTCCAAAAAAGCGCTTATAGACTATATTAACACTCTCAGTTCTAGAACGGCTGATTTTGACGAGCATACTTTCACTATTGTTTTTGCAAGGAGAGCTACTGCGTATAAGAGGGCTGACCTATTATTGTTCGATACTGAGAGGCTTAATAATATAGGCGATAAGGTTGGTGGCATACAAATAATATATGCGGGTAAGGCCCATCCTAAGGATGATTCTGGCAAGGATCTTATTAGGAGTATTTATAGGAAGAAGAAGAGTCTTAGAGGCAGAGTTAGATTAGCCTATTGTCCTAATTATGATATGGATATTGGGATGATGCTGGTCTCAGGATCTGACCTTTGGCTTAATACTCCTCAGCCTCCTAATGAGGCTAGCGGTACTAGTGGGATGAAAGCAGCGCTTAACGGGGTTCCTTCTCTTAGTGTTCCTGACGGATGGTGGATTGAGGGCTCTATAGAGGGCAAGACTGGTTGGGATATTGGTAATGGCAGCGAGTCTTATGAAGAGTCAGCCCAGATTATTTATGACAAGCTCGAACATAATATTATGCCGTTATACTATTTTGACAAGAACGGATGGGCAAGGGTTATGAGAGCATGTATTGGGATTAATGGGAGTTTCTTCCATACTCATAGGATGCTCTTAGAGTATATCAATAATGCTTATCTATAGAATGTCATATGCATAGCTGTTAATCCCAATTATTAGTAGACATTAAGCACTCTTCTTGATATCATACTCGTTAGTATGGCTGTTATTATGTATATCCATAACCAGTTCATTTCTCTCGGCCAGAAAGGCAGTCTTACTATGGTTAGGCTTTCATATTCTATTCTAATATTCCTGAATGCTGTATTAGGATAATCTTCTATAGCTCTTGCAAACATCCTATTGCCTGTTATTATAACTTCTTTTTCTACTCTATCACCATTATTTTGAAATCCTATAGAATAGTTTCCTGCTTCTCCCGCTCGAATAGTATATCTTATGTTGTTGCCTTCTATTGTTTCTTCTAACAGTTCGAATCCTTGTGGCAGTTCTATTCCTGTATTATTTATGTTTGTTTCAGGAACATGCATTACTAGTATGCTGAATTCACTGCCTGGACTGATAGGATCATATGCGATATGCCCTCTTAGTAGCATGAACACTAGTATTGCAGGGAGTATAGTGTATAAACTGCTCTTGAAGCTTTTCATCATGTATTGGCTGTTGTATTTCATCAACTGATTGTTGATCTCCATCATTTTTTTCTGGTCGTCCTTGGCCTTTCTCATCTCTTTCTGGAGGCGTTTCATCTCGTCCTTGATATGCTTCATTTCCTTCTGGTTCGTAGTATACTTATAGACTACTGTTATTATTAGGCTCATTAGCATCGCTGCCGATACTACGATTAGGAATGCGTATGTGTCTACTATCATATTATATCATCAGTTAGATTCTACGAATTTTCTCATTAGGGGATGCATGTCCATCTGGTGCTGTTTTGCTATCTCCTGATACAATTGGTATATTATCATTACAGCTAATAATAATCCTGTACCTGAAGTTAGCGCTCCTGAAAGGTCTGCTAGTGCTGCTATGAATCCTACTGTGAGTCCTCCCATTACAGCTAATGGCATTATGTACCTGTCAAGGAGTCTTTCCATCACTCTAGGGTCTCTCCTGAATCCGGGTACTTGTAGGCCTGAATTCATTATCTGTTTAGCCAGGTTCTTAGAGTCCATACCTGCAGTCTTCACCCAGAACATGCTAAACATCATGGCTCCTAGCATCATTACAGTTATATAAAATAATGATTGTACTACCATTATTGTTGTAATGTCTCCTGTTATTATTGCCGGAGGAATTCTATTTGGAAACAGCCATGTTACAAATCCCGATACTGCCTCTCCTGTTTCCTCATTAAACTCTCCTAGCCACTGAGCTCCTCTTGCACTTAGCAGCCTAGCGCCTAATTGTATGTTTGCTAAGACTGCTGCTATTAGTATTACAGGTATATTTGATGTGTACATAAAGTTTAGCGGCCATCTTATTCCAAAGCCTCTTGCTCTTCCGAATGACAATGGTATTTCTACTTTCATAGACATCGCAAACACGGCTAGTGCGAATACTACTATTGTTGCTATTATTGCTGCTATTTGTATTCCAAAATCCTGTATGCCTCCTCCTTGCGGTGATAAATGATATATCACTTGAAGTAATGCTCCTTGAGGGGGTCCTGACCCTCCAAATACCCCTTGTCTTAAAGGATTTAGTAGTGCTAGCATTAATGATTTGGAAACTCCTGCTGCAATAAACAATGACAGTCCAGAGCCAAAACCCCATTTTGCAACTACCTCGTCCATGAGCATTATCATTAGGCCTCCTATCATAAGCTGTATCATAAGCCATGCCGGACTAACCCCTATTTCTGGTGTGAGGCCTCCTGCAGCAACGAATATTATAGCCTCGAATATTATGAAGAAGTATGCGAGTATCTTCTGCCATCCCTGAAACCTTCTCTTGCCATTGGCATCGTGAAGGTCAAACTTTACTATTCCAGAACCATTAAGCAGTTGCAGTATAATAGAAGCAGTAACTATTGGTCCTATACCAAGTGTTATTATGCTACCGAATTCTGCTCCTAATATTATGCTTAGGAACTCGAATTGTGCGAGTGCATTCTCTCCTAAACCATCTAATGGAACCACTCCTAACAGGAAGTATGCTATTAGTATTGTTAGTGTCCACTTGAATTTTGTTCTGAAATCAAGCTTCTTTTGTTCCGGTCCCTTGACTTCCGGCAGGTTCGTCAAGAACTTGTCAAATGCATCCATGAATAGTCCTCATCAACTCTTTGTTTATAAGGATTTCTCCTTATTGTTTGTCTGGTATTGTTACTGTTCCGCCAGTCTTCTTTACAGCTTCTATTGCTTTGGGAGTGGCGCTTCCTACTACTATATGCAGCTTAACGCTTACTCTTCCTTTGCCTAATAGTTTAGTGTATCCTATTGCTGTAAGGTCTATAGTATAAGTATCGTCTTTCTTTGATGCTATTTTGCTCTCATGCAATTTTGTTATGTGGCTTGATAAGTATCCTGTATTGATAGTGTGTGATTCTTTTCCTGTATGGCTTGTGAATCCTCTCTTGCCGAAGTAGTGCTTGTCCTTCCATATCATGGGCTTCTTGGTATCCGATCTCTTGCCTGTACCTGCAAGTCCCTTGCCTCCCCTGTTGCCAGCACCCCTATGCTTCTTTTTGGAGCCCCAGCCGTGCGTCATGGATCCTCTCTGTCGGCTGTTCTTTTTTCTCTTGTGATGCGTCATTATTATCATCCTATTCTGTTATACCATTCTTGATATGAGGCTGTCCATACCTTCCTTCCTGTAACCTAGGACTCCTCCTTTAGTATATGGCTTTTTTATTCCTCCCCTCTCAAATCCTCCTCTTGGATTGTTTAGGGGGAAGTATGGCATTACTTTTCTTCCGTAATATTCCTTATGATTATGATGTTTTTTTGTCTTCTGTATTGGAAGCCTGTCCTTTATTTCTGCGGGCGTTATTCCCCTCTCTTCCACTACTTTTTTTGCGAGTTCCTGGCTTATAATACCGTAAGTAATGTATGATTCTGCCCTCTTGAGCATCCCTCTTGTTACTGGAGTATCAGGCAACAAGACCAGAGTATTCTTCTTCTTGAGGTTCAGCCTGTCAAGTGTTTCTTTTACTTCTGGCTTTATGTTTATTCTTCCTCTTACGAGCAGTGCTGCTATATACATTTGTTATCACTCTTCTTCCGCTATTGGAATATCCATTTTTTCTTTTACTGTGATGCCTAGCTGTTCCTTGTATACTTCTTTGACTTTAGTGCTTGACAGTTTTTTTAGCGCTCTCTCTGCAGCGAGCACTACGTTGATTTTGCTTACAGCGTGACCGGTAATATTAGCCCATACGTCCTGTATTCCTGCTAATTTTAGTATCTTGGCTATTTCTGGCTCTGCTACTATTCCTGTTCCTTTAGGGGCTGGCATCAATTCTACTACTACTGAACCTGCTTTTCCTTTTACCTTAAACGGTATGCTGTTCTGGTCTGGCACTAGTGTTTCCCAGCTTCCTGAGCCTCTTATTACTCTAAATAGGTTCTTCTTAGCATTCCTTACTGACTTTTCTCTTGCAGGCACGACTTCTTTGGCTTTGCCGTATCCTATTCCTATAATGCCGTCCTTGTTTCCTACTACGCAGTATGCTCCAAAGTATGGCTTGTTGCCTTCATTAGTCTTCTTTTGTGTCTGCCTAAAAGCCCTTCTCTTTCCTCCCCCGAATTTTCCTTTGGACTGTCCTATGTTTATCAGTTCTATTTCTATATTGGGAAGCAGTGAGTCTGTTATTTCCTGTTCGAGTATTGTCCTTCCACTGTCTAATATTTGGTTTATGTCTGTTATCTCTCCGTTCTTTACCATTCTTCCAAGTTCTGTTACGGGCTCCCAGTCTTCAGGAACGCTTATTACAGTAACTACTTTTGTTGATTCTTCATCTTCTACGACAATCTCGTCTTCTTCTGTTGGGTCTTCCTTGGTTCTTTTTGGTGTCATCTTATCATGCCTTTGATTTTATTGATTCTATGTCATTGCCTATTGATTCCTTGCCTATATGCTCTCCTAATATCCTGTTCTTTTCGGGCAGTGCCTTTTCGTCGTGTGGTATTTTCATGCCCGCATCCAGTGCCCCTTTTAGGGCTGCAAACATCCTTCCCCTAAGCACTTTTGTCTGCAATCCTAAATCAAGTATTGCTTCTTTTATGCCCATGCTTACTGCTTTTTTTGCTGCTATGTATCCTGTAAGGTATGCTGATGGTATGTTTCCTGTGCTGTGAGTCCATCCCATTTTCTTTAGGCTTGACGAATGCACGTTTACTCTTATCATGTCACCGTCAGGAGAGTATTCTGCTATTGACACTGTGATGTTATTGAGGCTTTTTCTTATTATGAGCCTTGGCTTCTGGCCTTTGAGCAGGTTTATCCTTTGCTTGTAGGATGTTCTTCCTTCTCTCGCCCGCCTATATTTTATTGTCTGCCTGTTTGCCATCCTCTATCAGTCCTTGTTCTTCTATGTATACTGTAAGGTGCCTTTTGCTCCTGAAGAAGCCTCCTTTTGCTTTCCTGTACAGCATTGTATATGTCTCTTGTGATATTGTCCCTTTTTCCTTGTAATCCTGCAATAGTTTTCTTTGCAGTCTTATCTTGATTATCCACGTGTCTTTTCTTCCTGTCCTTGCAGTCTTTTTTCCTTTCCTGCTTCCCTGTCCTTTTCTTCTCCCCTTCTTTTTTTGTTCGGAGATCTTTCTTGCCCTTCCTCTGGAGACTCCTTTCTTTTGGGTGGAAGTTATTGCGCCTTCTGTTACCAGTCCTCTGAGGTCTGATGCTGTTATTGCATCTTTTACTTCTTCTAGCCTGTTAGGGTCGAATCTTACTCTCTTCTTACCCGTCCCCATTATCCTTGAGGCTAATCTTTTCTGGACTGTTAGTTTCATGATTATCATTCCTTCTTTTCTTCTGTATTATCCTCTTTTGCCGGTGCTTGCTTATCCTCTTTATCCTTTGCTACTGTCACGCTCTCTTTGGCTGTCTTTTCCTGGCTTTCTTCTTTCCCCGCCGCGGGAGCAACAGTCTCCTTATTAGGGCTTTGTTTTATTGTATCCTCTTTCTTGGGCTCTTTCTTTGTTTCTTGTGATTCTGTAGTATCTGTCTTTTTCTCTTCTTTTGCCTTCTCTTGAGCTCCTTCTGGTTTCTCTGCTTTTTCTTCTGCTAATTCTTCTTTGGTTTCCTTGTCTTTCTTCTTTTTCTTGTCTGTCTTCTTAGTGGCTTCTTTTCTCTCTTGTTTCTCTTTTCTTGCCTGTAATACTGCTTTTTTTCTCTCTTCTATTCTTGCCGGAAGGCTGTCTAGTTTTCTGTTCATTACTGTAATGCCTTGTTCTTTTGCTTTTGACTGTATCATTAGCTTGTTTTTTGTGCTTACTGACGATGCTATTATGACAGCGTGTGTCTTTGCATCTATTATGCTTATCTCTCTTGCATTGTATACTACAACTGGATATAATCCTTGAGGGTTTGTGCCTCTAACATTATTAGGGCTTCTCCATCCCTGCGATAAGGTCTTGTTATAGCCCTTCTTTGCGAGTCTCATCTTGCTCTGGAGTCCTTTAGGCTTTCTCCATCTCTGTTTTATCTTCTTGTGCTTGTGAGCGTCTTGTGCCTTGAACTGCGGCTTCTTCTTTTTTGTGTTGCTCCTCTTTTCTAGGCTTGACATTCTTATTGCACCTGTTTACCGTCTTTTTCTGTAATGTATAATCCGTCCTGGAATATCCTGTTGTCAAAGTACGGCCTTATAGTCAGTTTTTCCAGGGCTCCTGCAAAGTTCCCTGCCTTTTCTATGGACGCACTTTGTATTTCTATTATGTTGCCGTTGATTTTTGCTTCTACGCCTTCAGGGACTCTTAGGCTTCTCGGCTTCTTTTCTCCTATAAAGTTCTTTAATACTATCTTTCCGTCCTGTAATGATACGTTCATAGGAAAGTGTGTTGATGCTACTATGACCTTGTATGTGTGCCCTTGTGATGCTCCTCTTATCATATTGTTTATGTGTGCTTTTGCTGTGTGAGACTCTTTTTTTGCTCTTAGTCCTGCTCGCAATGTGTTTAACACTATAATGTTATCTTTTACTTCCACACTCATGCTCTTAGACGCAAACTTTCTTTGGACGCTTCCCTTAGCACCTTTTATTTCCAGCATACCATGAGCATACGTTGCACTGACTCCTTTCGGCAGTTCTATGCTGTATGCATAATGGTCCTTGTGTTTTGGTCCTGTCATGATAATCATCCCTAATAGCAGTATGCTATGAGCTTTCCTCCTATCCCTTGCTTCTTGGCGTCCTTGTGTGTCATTAGGCCTTTGCTCGTGCTTACTATTAGCACTCCAAAGTCTTTAGCTGCAAGGTATCTCTTCTCATACTTTTCATAATCTTCTAGTTTTACTGCGTATCTTGGTTTTATGGGGCCTATCTCGTTGATTTGTCCTATCAGTTTTAGTAGGATTCTTGGCCCATGACTGTCTCTTGTCTCGATATACTCTCCTACATACTTAAGGTCTCTTAATAGGTCCAACGTCTTTTTCAGTATGTTAGAGGACGTTCTTATAAACACCTCTTCTTTTCCTGCCTTCTCGGCGTTTGCTATCTTTGATATTGCCGCTGATACTGTATCGTTCATTGTCATCTTGTTCACTCGTATTTTCTGAATCCAAGCTCTACTGCTATTTCCCTAAAGCATTTCCTGCATAGGTGCACTCCGTATTTTGATATGTGCGCTCTTGGATTGCGACATCTCTCGCACTTGTGGACTGCTTTCCCGTTGTTCCTCTCCTTGGGAGTATTGTACTTATTGTACTTTTTCACTTTGGCAGGCTTGGTTCCTATCTGCTCTAATACTTTCTTGTGGGAGCTGTATGTCATGATATTTTCACTCCGTATTCTTTCTGCATGTATTCTACTGCCTCTTCCTTTGTTATCCTATGTGATTTTGACGGCCTGGATGTTCTCAGCCTTCTCTTTTTTATCCTGTAGCCCGGCCTCTCTATTGTTATTGCCACTTCAAATCCGAGCATTCCTATGTCAGGATCATATTTCATGCCTGACATTTCTATGTATTCTGGTATTCCGTATGATACGTTGCCGTTGTCATCGAAATTCTTTAGTGTGAGCCTGTTTTCCTTGGCTGTGAGTGTTCTCTTTATTATTTCTGAAGCTTGCTTTCCTCTAATGGTTATTTTTGCTCCTATAGGCAGTCCTGGTCTTAGTCCCCATCCTGGTATTCTCTTTTGTGTCTTTATCTGTACTGGCGGTCTTCCTGACACTTTTTCGAGCAGTCTGGTCCCTTTTTCGAGGAGCTGCTGGTCCTTGCCAGCCCCGAAGTTGAGTGTTACCTTGCTCACTTTGAGGTTTCTCATCGGATTTGGCTTTTGTTGTGCTTCTTGTTCCATCTCGTATCATCTATCTTGTTTTTAGCGTATCCTGTACTGGACTGTATCCTTCTATTGCTATCATGACTTCTTTAGGCAGTCTTACTGTCTTGTCTTCGAATGAGACTATACATTCCTCTCCTATTAATTCGTCTATTCTGCCTATTTTTCCTATGCTCTGTCCGTGGAGCATGAACACTTCTGTTCCCTTCTCCAGAGCTATCGTCTTTAGTATGGCAGGCTTTGTTTTCATATCCAATACTATTGTAGAGCCTGCCTTGTGACTGTCATCTCCTATTATGGTATATCCTTCCATAGTCGTATAGTGCGTCTTTGCCCCTCTTATCTTGCTCTTTCCCTTTATCTTGGATAATTTTGTATTGTCATATTCTTTTATGGGCATTGCATTGAGTTTTCCTCTCTTGCTTAGCAGTATGATATAGTGCTTTGATTCTGGGACTATTGTTATGGTATCGAAAAGCCCTACTATGTAGTTAGGGTCTATTACTTTCCTGCCGTTTACCATTATTGCACTTGACCTCAGTGCTTTTCTTGCCTCTGCTGCCGTAGTGCTCACTCTTATGATTTCGCATAGCCATGTACTGATGCTCATGCCATAAATGTAAGAATGACCTCCTGGGTTGGGTCTTCTTATGAAAGGCGTGGTCTTTCTTAGTATTGGCCATGTTCTAGGCACTGCCATTCTTTTCAAGTGTAATTTTGTCATTGTGATCCCTTCTTTTTATCTGCTGGTTTTGTCTCTACTTCTTTTCCAGGCTTGCTCTTCGCTTTTTTCTTTGCAGACGCTTTAGCCGGTGCTTTATTCTCTTTCTTTGTTCCTGCCTCTTTGGGCAATAGTCTTTTCTTGTCTTTTTTTAGTACTGTGATCATTAGGTTGGTGTGGTGGAACGGCACTTTTTTTATTGAGCCGTCTTTTCTTGTCACTTCGAATCCTTCGAGGTACACTTTGGTCTTGTCTTTGAGGCTGAACCCTGTTATTTTGCCCGTTTTTCCCTTGTGGCTTCCTCTGAGTATTTTAATAGTGTCTCCTGCTCTTACTATGGCGCTGTTATACCCGTATTCTGCTTTTAGGTCTGGGCTGAGCATTGATTTTATCATCTTTCTCTTGGTGTGGAGCGGAGCGTTAAGATAGTATTTCTTCTGTTTTGATGCTTTGCTGCTCGACTTCCATTTCTTGCTGTACGCTTTCATTGTCATCACTTAGAGTATCATACCCGCTACTTTTGCTATTCCAGGGTATCTTGAAGCGGCCTCTTTTGCTACTGGGCCTTTGAATATTGTTCCTTTAGGGTTTCCTTTCTCGTCTTTTAGGACTACTGCTGCATTGTCCTCGAACTTTACTCTCATCCCGTCAGGCCTCTTGTATTCCTTTTTCTGTCTTACTATCACGGCGAATACCACTTGTTTCCTCATGGCAGGCTGTCCCTTTTTTACTGTTGCCATGACCATGTCTCCTACTCCTGCGCTTGGACTTCTTCCTTTTCTTGTCTTGCTCCTCTTTACTGAGACTATTCTGAGGAGCTTTGCTCCGCTGTTATCGCATGTTTCCACGTAGCTTCCGTGGTTTAGGCCCTTGGTCATCTTTGCTTTTATTGCCTGCATCTTTGTTCATCCTGCCTATTTAGCTGTCTTTTTTTCTTTTTTTGTCTTGTCTTCTTTGCTATTGTCTTCTGTTCTTGTATGATTTGTGATTATTATGAAGTGCTTTGTCTTGCTTATTGGCCGTGTCTCCTGTACTGTTACTAGGTCTCCTTCCTCCACTTCCATGCCGTGGGGTATGTGAGCTTTTATCCTAGTGCTTCTTTTCTGGTACCTCTCGTATTTTGTATTGTATATCCTTCTTTCAAGCACTAGCACTGCGGTTCTTGACATCTTTGCGCTTGCGACTTTTCCTGTGAACCTTCTTCCTCTCGTGCTTATCTTTTCTTGGGATTGGCTTTCCATTATCATCATTCCTATGCTTTTTTTATCATAATCCTGTCTTCAGGCCTTCTCATCATTTTTCTTCCGTCTATTGTTATACTCCTGTTGTCGTCCATTATCGTTATTGTATGATTATTTTTTGTTATCCTCTTCTTTCCTTGTGCAGTGATTATTGTTATCGTGTTTTTTGTCTCGTCTATTATCTTTCCCTTAATAGTTGTCTTGGTCTTTTTTTCTGTGAACACTCCTTGTTTCATGAGGAGCGGCATTTTTATCGCGTCTGTCATTCCCATCCTATTTTTGTATTATTTCTATTGAGGCGCCGTCAAAGCCCAGTCTTTCCAACGATTTTCTTATCTTGGATGAATGGTCTCCTTGGAGTTCTATGTGGTTTTCCTTGTGTGTTCCTCCGCATGCGAATTCATTCTTGAGTTTTTTTGCGACCTCTCTTATGTTTATGTTCTTTCCTTCTATTCCTTCTATTATAGTGCTTATCTTGCCGAACCTCTTCTTCTCGAGGTAGACCCGTATCGTCTGCGTCTCTTTTGCTATGTCCTCGCATACGCACAGTTCCTGTGGCAGTCCGCATCTGCTGCATATTTCGCTCATTATTCTTTTTTCCCCGTTTTTCTTTTGTTAACCTTTTTTTCTGATTCTTTCTTTTTGGGAGCCTTATCGTCCCTCTTTTCCAATTCCTTTATTCTTAAGTGTATTCTTGCTATGTTCTTTCTTATTTCCCTTACCATCCTAGGGTTTTCGAGCTGCGCGCCCTTGGCTATCTGACCTCTCTGCCTGAGCAAAGACAGTCTTAGCTCGGTTAGCTTCTTCTGGCAGTCTTCCATGCCTAGTTCTTCTATGTTCTTAATCTTGAACTTTGTCATCAGTATCTTCCTTTGCTACTTTTGCAGGCTCTTTTGTTGCCTTCTCCTCTTTAGGCTCTTCTTTAGGCTCTTCTATAGTTTCTTTTGGTACAGTCTTCTTCTTAGGAGCTGCCCTTTTTCTTGGAGCGGTCTTCTTTTTAGGCGCTGCCTTCTTTGTTGTTTTTTTCTTAGGCTTCTCCTCTTTTTCTTCTATTATCTCTTCTACTACTGTTATTGGTTCGTCGTATATGCTTACGTCATATGGGAGTTTTATGTTGGGCATTATGCTTACTTTTATGCCTACCACTCCCGTTTTTAGGTGTGCCTGGGCGTATGCGACTCTTACCTCGTGCTTTGCTATATGCCCGCATTTTTTGAGGTAGCCTTCAAACACTCTCCATGTTCTTGCCCTTTGGCTTGGAACTTTGCCTGACAATAATATTTCTATTCCCAGTGCTCCTGCCTTTAGCGTTCCTTCCATTGTCTTGTGCATTACTGCCTTGAATCTCTTGCTTCCAAACCTTTCCAGGTTGCTTGCTATTCTTTCTGCGAGTATTCTTGCGTCTAGGTCAGGGTTTTCTACCTCTACTATTTCTATCTGTGGGTTTTCGAGGCTGAAATTCTTTTTTAGGTCGATGTTGAGTCTTGTTATGCTCTCTCCTTTTCTTCCTACTACGAGTCCCGGCCTCGATGTGTGTATTATTATCTTTTCTCCTAATGGTGTTTTTTGTAGTTTGACTTGTGATAATCCGACATTCTTGAGAGTCTTTGATATGTATTCTTGTATCTGGTATTCTTTCTTGTTCTCTCTTATTACGCTTCTCTCAATCATTTTTTATTCTCCTCTGCCGGTTCTTTTGGTGATACTGTATCCTTCTTGTCTTCTGGCTTTTTCGCCTGGCTCTTTGTTTTTGCTGCTTCTTTTGGCTTATCAGTCTTTTTTGTTGTACTCTTTTTTGGAGCTGTCTTCTTTTTCTGTTCTCTTTTCTGCTCCTTCTTCTTTGTTATCTTCTCGTCTTCTATGACTATGATTTCTATATGGGTTCTTTTCATGGTCCTTCCCCTGTGCCTACCATAATGGTATGGGGATGGTCCCTTGTCCGCCTTTACATGGAGTATCCTTAGTTTTTCTTCGTCCATGTCCTTTGCTATGGCGTTCTTCTTTACTCCTTCTAGCAGTTTAATATATGCCAGTGATGCTTTTACAGGATACTTTCCTGGGCCTATTCCTGGCTTGTGCGAAGCGCTCTCTTGTATATATCTTGTGAATCTTAGTGGCGCCTTTTTTTCTGACACTCTCTTTACTATTTCTATTGCTTTGTCTAATGGTTTTCCTCTGATGGCGGATGCTATTTCGATAGAGTGCTTGGTGCTTATTTCAGCTCCTACAACTCTTGCTCTTGCCATCCTATTGGCATCATATTTTGTATATGAGTATGATTGTACCATTTCCATCACTTGACCGACATGTGCGCTGAGCTCCTTGTAGCTCCTATTCCTGGCGCCTGGTGCGATACCCTTCTCCTAGTAACAGCGTATTCTCCAAGTCTTCCTCCCAGCATTTCTAATTCGACTCTTACGTCCACATACTGTTTGCCGTTATGAACTTGTACTGTTTTTCCTAGCATTTCAGGGACTATTATCATGTCTCTTGAATGTGTCTTTGCCGTACCCTTTTTTTGGAGTGTCTCCAATAGTCTTTTCTGGGTGTGGTTGAGGCCTCTTTTGAGTGTTCTTCTCTCCCTGCTTGGTATTAGCTTGAGGAACGCTTCGTAGTCTAGCTTTGCTATCTCGTCTTCCGTATATCCCCTGAATCTCTTCCTCCTATCTTCCTCAGCCATGATTATTACCTCTTCCCTGTCCTCCTCGGATGGAGCTTACCTACTTTTCTTCCTGGAGGAGCGTTCTTTGGTGCTATTGTAGGTTTACCCTTATGAGCACTGCTTGTTCCTCCGAAAGGATGGTCTACTGCGTTCATTGATGTTCCTGATACGCTCGGATACATCTTGTTTCTTGATCTTCTCTTGTGATAGTTGACTCCTGCTTTTAGCATTGGCTTGTCTTTTCTTCCGTGCCCTGCGATTATTCCAATAATGGCTCTGCATTCAGGATGGAACTCTTTAGTCTTCTTAGAAGGCAATAATATTGTGATTCCCCTGTCTGTTTTTGCTACGAGCTTTGCTGATGTTCCTGCGCTCCTTACAAACTTTCCTCCGTCTCCAGGGACTTTTTCGAGGTTGTATAATTCTGTTCCTTCTGGTATGCTCTTTAATGGCAGAGTATTTCCTTGTATTACTTTCGCGTTTACTCCTGCTTCTACCATGTCTCCTACTGCTTTTCCTTTAGGAGCTACTATTAGCCCTTGGTATCCGTCCTCGTATTCTACTACTGCGAGAGGCGCGCTATGACCGGTGCAGTGTATGAAATCCATTATTATTCCTTGTATTATACCTGACTTTTCTTCGTTGGTGTATGGGCGGTGCTCTGCTTTTCCTGCGAAGTTGAAGCTTATGCTCCTATACCTCTGGCTTCCTTTTCCTCTTCTCTGCTGGATTAGGTCTTTGCCCATATTGTATCACTCTATTATTATATTAGTCCGAGGCTTGTTGCTATGTCCATTGCATTGTCTTCTTCACTTAGCTTTACGTAAGCCTTCTTTCTTCCTTTAGTATCGTATAATGTGTTTACTTTCACTACTTTGACTTTGAACCTGTCTTCGACTTCTTTCTTGACATGTTTTGCCTTTGCGTTCTTGTCTATTATGAAACATAGCTTGTTCTCTCTTTCTATCATCCTGATATTCTTTTCTGAACTCATTGGCGTGACTAGTGTTTCCATATTGTTCACTTCATGCTATAGCGTATGCTTTTGTCTCTCTCATCTTTGTTAGTGCTGGCTCTGTGAATAGTGTTGCTCTTCCTGCATGTGCTCCTGGCGCCAATAGTTCTGCGTTTAGCTCATCGTATCTTGCTACGTCTATTCCTGGAACGTTTGATAATGCGTCTTTTAGTGCGCAGTTCTCTGAGACTATTATGAGAAGTGACTTCTTCCCCTTATATGGCCTGCTTCTCATCTTTCCCTTGCCTGCCCTTATAGTCTTGGTATATGCTCTTTCGAGTTCTTTCTCAAATCCTAGTTTGTTAAGGGCTTCTAGAGCCTCTTTGGTCTTGCTTATATTCTCAAATTCTTGTGATAATGCGAACGGGTACGTTACTGGTACTTTGTGGCCTCTAACCTCTACTATTGGTTTTTGCAGTGATGCGCTTATAGCGCTTTGCAATGCAAGCCTTCTTTCCTTAGTGTTAATCTTTTCTTCGTATATTTTTTCTGATGTTGGAGCGTGTGCCCTTCTTCCTCCTACTGTTCCTGGGGCGACTGCTCCTACCCATGTCATTCTTGTTCCTCGTCTGCTCAGTATCTTTCTAGGAACTCTTGATATTCCATGACCATATGATCCTCTATATTTTCTTCTTCTCCTGCTAAGTTCTGCCGAATGCCTCATTCCCGCTCCTTCTTTAGCGCCGTAAGGCTGTCTTAGTATGCTTCTTATCGATAGGAAAGCCTTTCTTATTAGGTCTGGCCTATATTCTCCTGTCAAGTGTGATGGAACATCCACTTGGCCTTTCTTTTCGCCTCCCTTTGAATATACGTCTAGTTTCATCTTGTTCACTGCTGTGACTTGGTGCTTATCTCTATGATTGTTATGGGTTCTTTGAAAGCCCTCTGCAATGGCCTGCTTGCCGGCGTGAATTTGATTAGTCTCTTTTTTGGTCCGGGTATGCTTCCTTTTATGATCATTACTTGTGATTTTGGCTGTCCCAATCTTACATAACCGCCTTTTATCATTACATTATCAGCATCAGTTATGCTTAGTACTTGTTTTGAGAGGTCTATTCTCTGATGGTATCCCATTTGTCCTGCGTGTGCTACCCTGTAACTCCTATTGCCTGTCCAGGCTCCTACGTTTGCAGGTCCTCTAACGCCTTTCTCGCTCTTGTGATGCCTTAATGATACTCCGAACCTTTTTACTGGTCCTTGGAATCCTTTGCCCTTGGTTATGGCATGAACGTCCAGTATGTCTAGTTCTTTAATAGCGTCTGTTAATGGTATTTCTTTGCCTAAATGCTCTTTAGCGTAAGCTTCTTGTTCTTCTATGCTTCCTGCAAGTCCTATCTCGAATAATTCTGATGTCTTCTTGTCAAGACCACTCTTTTGTGGTTGTGTTGCTACTAGCAATCGTATGAATGCTGCTCCTTTAGTGTCCAGTTCTTTAGTGGAGTTCTTTTTTGCATAAGGCCCTCTCCTGGACAATTCTTTATTGCTCTTTACTACTGCTTCTGATACTGCCTTTAATCCTTCTACAGGGTCTTGAGCGTAAGCTCTTATCCCATATACATATAGTGATGGGCATTCTACTATAGTTACTGGGAGTGCTATTTCTTCTCCTTTAGTCATAGAGTTTGGCCTGTTATCGACTATAGTAATATGAGTCATTCCTATCTTGTAGCCTGCAAATCCTGCAATCCCTGATTCTTTTAAGCCAGTCTTGTGGTCTCTTATCCTAGCATGACTCCTTCTAGCTCTCTTCCTCGGCCAGTATTGCATTGATCCTGATCTTGGTGCGTGTCTTTTTGCCATTAGCTTCAGTCCTATAGCTTATGCTTAGTCGTTTGTTATGATGCATGCTTTTGGGCTTAGCATTGCATCCGAGGAGCCTTTTGGTGGTGTGTTCCGCCAGAATGGCGCCCTGGAACATCCTTTTCAGGCTCCGAACGATATGATTATTATCGTTCCTGAATTGGATGGTAATATGAACTCTTTATAAAGGTATGTATGGTTTTGGGGCTCGGTAGAACAAGTGTGCGGCAGCCGTCAGCTGGAGCGTTAATGGAAGTCAACGCTTGACGCTGATGCCGATAATGGTAGTCTGCGGGGTGGCGCATAGCACACTTTTTTGGATAGTTCTACATAGCAGCACATATCTATTTATTATTAAAAAACACTATATCTCTACTGCTTCTTGCATTGCCTTGTTTGCTATCGTTATTAGTTTGCTATGAATGTCAATCTCCTTCTTAGTGTATGGGAGTATATCCGCATTATATTTTCCGTCCCAATACTCATATACTTTTTCCAGTCTTCTAGGCATAGGGAGTTCGTTAAAATAGTCTGAGACTATTATGAAATCATAATCACTGTTTACTAGGTTATCTCCTCTCGCCCTGCTTCCAAACAGGTATACTTTAGCTCCTGGAAAGGCTTTCTTTATTTTCTTAGAAAAGGCAGTTATTGCTTTATCTTCTTTGTGATCCATTCCAATACCTCCTTTCCTTGAATTAGCCTTTCCTTTGCTATGTTCTCGTCATAAGCCTCATATGGAGGAACACCATCCATATCAGGATACCTAGTGAATATGAAATCAGGATTAATCTTTCTTAATAGTGTTAGTAGCTTGTCTGGAAGGTCTAGTTCTTTGCCTAAGTATACTAATGAATGAGTACGATCAGAAAACATTCCTTTATTATGCACATAGTATGCTTTCAATGCCTTCTCAACGGATTGCTGCACAAGAAAAGCTGTGAGATAGTATTGTTTGTTCTTATAGTTCAACTCAGCGTTTTCATAGTCTTTTAGGGCTTGCTTCCACCATATCTCAATATCTCTTCTCATACTTATAAGAATGGTATGAATATTTATAAATATTCTTCATATGTCTGCTCTGTAGTAAAGGTGTGCGACAGCCGTCAGCTGGAGCGAGAACACCTGTTCTTGCTTGACGCTGATGGGCCGGGGGATGCCCCCTACGGGGTGGCGCATAGCACACTTTTTCGTATATTTTCTACAGAGCCTCATATGTCATTTCTATAGTTAACATACAAAAATGTATATTTCACTCATAGAATACTTCGTCTATTCTTGTCTTGAGTTCTTTTGCTATGTTCATTGCCAGTTGTAGGCTCGGATTGTATTTTCCTTGTTCTAAGAATACTATTGTTTCTCTTCTTACTCCTACTTTCTGGGCGAGCTGTTCTTGTGTGAGATTGTGTCTTGCCCTTAGCTCTTTTATCCTGTTATTCATCCTAATCCCGGTCTTCTCTTTAGTATTTCCTGTGCTATTACCGCAGTAAATATCATTATTCCTGCTACTATTGGCATTATTGATTGTTGGGATTGCTCTTGGATATATGGAAGGTAGATTGGGCTTAATGCCAGTATTATTATTCCTAGCATCCATGAGAATGCTATGCTCGTGGTTATTGCTTTCCTCTCCCTCTCATCGTATGACGGGAATTGTGCTATGCTTATTCCTGCCATTATCCCCAATACTATTATTACTAACCCTATCAGTATTATTACTGCTGCTATTATTATGGGCGCTATTAGTATCAGGATGAGTCCTGTTAGCAGTATTCCTGTACCTGATATTATTAGTTGTTTTATTCTCATTTTATTCCCTTCCTTCCTATTACTATTTCTGTAATGGTCTTTGCTAGAGCGCCCATTATTAGCGCGCTTAGTATGAACCAGTTGATCCTAATAGTTTCTTCTTGTATTCCTAGCACCATTTCATATAATAGTCCTATTAGTAGTATGAATACCATTGCCCATGCTGCGTTCCTGTCGCTTATGGCTTCTGCTCTTTTTTCCATCTCATCTTTTTCTACTGTTATCATTATTGGTACAATGTCTATTAATAGGATGAATAGCCATGCCATGCTAACGTATACTCTTTGGATTTCTGTTAATGGGAGTATAGCGTGTATAATGAACAGTGATCCTATCATTATTATGAAGTATGCTATTCCTCTCCAGTCTTTGGGAGTTACTCCCCAACCCCCATATTTTCTTCTGGAGAACCATTCTCTTCTGGCAAACACTACTTTTCACCTTGTTTTACTGGTATGAAGTATATGAACCATACTATCCATACGAGCCATACGAGCCATATCATCTCCCCTCGCATTATGCCTGGCAGTGCAAACAGTCCGAAAAATCCAAAGAATCCCATTTGCCAGTTCTTTCTCATAGTCTTTTTTTCCATGTCATTCACCTTAAATCAACAACCCCTCCCTAAAGGGCGCGGTATGTTGGTGTTAATGGTTAAACTGCTATCGGCCTGAAGACCGAGGTATGTACCCCACCCATTAACAATCAATTCCTTTGTTAGTACAATCTAACATTATGTTAGAAATGTATAACATAGTGGTATATAAATGTTTGTATGCTGTTAAGGCTATGATGAGTAAATTTTTGTGCTTTATAGCAGTTCATGTGAGAATCAACAACCCCGCCCTAAAGGGCGCGATATGTTGGAGTTAATGGTTGAACTGCTATCGGCCTGAAGACTGAGGTATGTACCCAACCCATTAACAATCAAGTACAATAACACTATTCTTTTTTATTGGTCTTACGACGCTTTGTTATATTATAATAGTATATTTTGCGTAGTCTCTTTTTGAGAGGATCCGAATATGTACCATACAATTGCGATGCGCTTATTATGAATACCATGGCGAATATGACAAATGCCAATAGCACTATTTTAAGTTGAGAATCCTCATCCTCTTCCTCCATTCTATAAGTAGGCTCATATATAGGCACATCTATTAATATAGGGGTTTCTTTATCAGTCTTTTCTTCTTCCATTTCTGTAGGTTCTAACGGCCTTGGCTCAGTAATATCTTCTGTTTCAGTGTCCATGTGTGGTGTTCTTCCTGATGCTCCTCCACCACTACCTCCCCCACCTCCACCGCTTCCTCCGCCACCAGTAGTTTGCGGAGCAGTAGGAGTGTATAGTTTAAAATCTGTTAGGCGTGTAGTCACAACTACCAGTTCATCACCGGCATAATAGCAGACAGTACTGTTCTCATTTAGTATTCCTGGTATTGTACACTGTTCAATCGGCATGAACTCTTGACCGTAGCGTCTTACATCTACATGAGTGTGCTTTGTTTCAAACATGATACTTGCAGGTATAGAAAAGTTGAGATTCTGATATCGTCCAATCCTGTACGTGTCAGTGTCAACATTGCTGAATACGTGAAATAAGCCATTCCAGTGCTCTCCGTATAATATTGTTCCACCTTCTAATATTATTGTGTGATTGTTGCCTCTAATTAGTGTTTCATTGCTTATAGTAACATAGTTTTCAGGGCTTAGAACACCGGTGTCAAATATTATATAAGATACCTCGCGATTAAAATTATACTCGTGGTAAGTACTGTTATATTGAATTTCAGATCCCCATATGTATACTATACCATCGTTTACAGAGTAATTATTTTCTGTAGAGGCTATCAATATATCATAGTATCTCTTTGCATAAATCCCATTATCCTCTGCTGTTAATGTTATTCTGGCCCATTCCGATGATTCATTGCGTATAACGGTTCCATTAGAAAGTACGGTGCTCGTGTTTGTTTCCCAAGTCAAGTTAAGTTCATCATATTCCCTTGGAAAATGTAGATTTGTTCTTACAGGACCACCACTAGGGTCTTGTGTTAGCATTTCTTTGTTTATCCTAATTATGATGTCATTTATTGCAGATACGTTTTGGTGAACCAAGTATTCGTGTGAGACGATTGTAGCCTTCCCATACGTATTAGTAGCGTAACATTCAATATCTAGCAGGCCACTAACAGTAAAATCGTATTCGATACTGTTATTTTCTGCAGTATGTGTTTGTGTAATAGTGCCGTTAGTAACATTTAGTGTCATGTAGCTTATACCATAACTGTCTTCTGCTAAACATCTGACATTTACCGGGAGTTCGGATTGAGAACTACGATTCTCAGGATGCAAAGTTAAGTTAGAAGATTGGGCTCTTACCATTATAATACCATAATCTGTTGACTGTTCATTCCCCAATACATCTCTAGCATTGATTGTAATGGAATAGTTCTTGTCTAGAGGAGGGAGTGTTATGATATTCGTTCCGTTCTGTAATTCATAAGACATATTGCCTATGATGAGGGTGCCGTTAGCATAATGTTCATCAATAAATGATATGTTAATAGCCCATTCATATTCCGTTAATATAACAGGATTTATAAAATATATTTCGGGAGGTGTAGTGTCGATATGGATATAGAATGATTCTATCCCTATGTTTCCTGCTTCATCCTCAGATGCTATTGTTATATTGTATATGCCATCAGAGAGATTCTCATAGTATAACACTATTTCTTGGAGTTCTGTTGTAAAATTATCATATAGTGTCTCATTCCACATTATCTGGATATTGGTATGTACAGGCGAATCGTCAGTAACTATAAACGTGCGATTAATATATGTAGAAATAGTGCTTATGCTAGTGGTATTACCTGATATGTTAGGGGGCACTCTGTCTATAACATAATATTGTGTGTGTAACGCATAATTTCCGGCTAAGTCATACGCTATTATAATAGCCTGATATTCCCCCTCACTCTCTATGGTGGGAAACGTATGGCTTATATTTTCTGTTACCATCTCAGTGTTCCATATGGGAGTATCGATAATCCTATCTATCCTGTCTACCACTCCTTCGGGTCCGTTGATTATTATAGTAAAGTTTTTTAGATATATGTCTGATGCGTTAGCATTGACTTCTATAGTTAAGTTATGATGGTATGTCCCGTTAGTCATGGTTATGTTTAGCACTGGAGTTATAGTATCAACTAATAACAACGATGTAGTGTTTTGCGGGATATAATTTCGTGAGCCACTAGTGCTTGCATTAACAGTATAGTATCCGTCGTCTAATGATAGTGTTACTATCACCGTTTGGTTTGCTGTTATTAGTGTGTCGTCTAGGTATAAGCTTACTGTGTCGCCGCCTGTATGAGTTGCATTAACTGTTACGTTGCTATTATTGGTTATAAGCTGGGTATAGCCATCCAATAATAGGTTAATGCTTCCTTGTGCTCTCCCTACAGTAAGCGTCCTATTAGTATTTTTATAGGTATGATTCTCAGTTTCCGAGCTCTGTGCTATAATGGTATAGTTTCCTGCATCCAGTATGGTAGAGTGTGAAGCGTTATATACTATTATGGGTTCATCGGGAGTGTCATCTGTGTGTAATATGGTGATGTTACAATCGTAGCATTCTCCGGTTTCTATTATTAGGATATCAGGGTAGACTATTGCCTGGTCAAATGATAATGTTGTATTAGGCTCTTTCTTGTACACACTAATGGTAAAAGTTATGTTAATATTGTTATGATACTCATCATACAATGCCCACCTTATATCGTAGTCTCCTGCAGGTACTGCTAATGGCGCTATAATAATGTTGTCTTGTCTGTATCCTTGGGAGTGATATGTGTTATTAACATACAATAATGCATTGTAGGCATCTGTTTCTATCCATATCTCATCATAATCTCCATATGTGAAGCTAGTATTAAAATAATCGTATATTGTCGGGGGTGTAGTGTCTACTATCATAATTGTCTCGTATGTGTCTTTATTGCCTGCCATGTCGTAAGCTATCATTAGTAGACTGTATTCGTTGTCACTAAGATTATGATAGATTATTGTTGATTCATTAGAGTATAATATTGTATCGTTGTTATATGAGTCTGAGCTGAGCGATACCTCTATCCTGTCAAAATACTCTTCTATTATCTCATAATGTAGTGTAATGTTTCCTGTAGTAGTATTATGTGGTACTATTGCTATTATTTCCGGGGGAGTCATATCAACTATAAAGGCTCCTTCTGTAATGTTAGTATTCTGTACAATATCATAAGCTGTTATTGTATAGGGGTATATTCCTTCTCCTAGGTCCTCTATTATTTCCAGAGAATAATTGCCCATGTACGATACGGGTTCACCAGCTATAATCATGGTGAAGTTTATGTAATCTGAAGAGTTTATTCTTATTATCACTGTGCTATTATAATAGTCCGAAATTTCTGTTTCTAGAGTCGGGTTTATGGTGTCTACTAGAATGGTTGTATTTTTTATTGACATATAAGGGGTTATGCATGCGTAATCGTATGCTGTTACTGTCGCGTTTGTTATTCCGTCATCCAATACTAGTATCTGGGTGCATTCGTATTCGTATTCGTTCTTATTGCATGACAGGTTTCCATACACACTATCTAATTCTCTTTGATGCTCGTACGAATTGTTTCCTGCTTCTAGTATCACCGTTCTTAATACCGTGTTGTTTTCTATAACAGTAAAAGTTAGGTTTACTGTGGAATTGTTGGATAGTATAAGCTCTTCAATTATTATGGCAGGACTAGTATTATCGCATATGCTAATATTATTATTGAGTATTATCGTTGCATTGCTAGAGTATATGCTGCTGTTCCATGACTCGTATTCTAGTCCCGTAGGCGGCATAGCGTATGGCAGGTTGTATAGCGTCAGTTTAGCAGGTATACCATAATATTCGATTTCGAACGGAGTATTCAAGTACAAGAATGGTCGGGTAATGTTGAGTGTATTATTGATACTGTTGAACGTTTCTATATGATTATCTGTTATGACTCCCTTGTAATGGTATGTCCATGATTTGATTTGAGCATCTACTGTTCCTATACATGTTCCATTCACATCTACTTGGAGTTTGAACTCATCTATGATATCTGATAATCCCGTGAGGTTAGCGGTTATGCATTCCCTGTCATAATAGACAGTATCATAAGAATGGTATAATAGTACTACTTCTTCACTTGCAATATTTGCAAAAGAATCATTAGCAGTCAAGTATATCTTAGCGTATTGTGCTGTTTCAAAGGGTATTATACCTGTAAAATCACATGAATATGACACGCTCCCATCCTCAACGGGCAGTATTGATGTGCACGTATCATCAACCTCTGATGCGTTTATTATTATGTGAGTTGCATCTTCTGATAAACTAATATTAATGGTTATATCTCCTGATGCATTAGAGAGTATACTCCTCGAATATTCTATGGAGAGGAAATCAGGAGGTATAAAATCAAATTCGTATGTACCAATATTTTCTTGTATGCTGTTACCTGCATAGTCTATAGCATAGGCAGCATAAGAAAATTCTCCTGACTCATTATTCTTGATAATGTTTCCTAATGATGATAATAGTACGGGGCTATTATTGTTTTTCTGAAAGTCATTATTCCACAATTGTGGTTTAAATACTCCTTCCAAGCCTTCTATGATGCATTCTGGCTTGCATAATCTGTCATCAATTATTCCTATAGGGGATTCATCTGTAAAAGCTAAATAGTAATTGCAAGCATAAGGACTCCCATCCCTAGATAAGCATCCTGGCACTAATATGTACTCATCGTATTGAAACCAGGTTACATGTTCACTGTTTATAAATGCTGTTTTAGACACTGGATTAATGGGCATGGTTATGTTTACATAAGACAATACTCCCGAAATGATATAGTCGTCGTAGAGGTATACTATTGCATTTTTTAAGAACGCATCTCCTACAGTAACATTATCAGATACTACTATAGTAGGGGGAGTATCATCTATGTAGACACCGAAGAGTGTAGTATGATTCTCTCGTAAATCGGTGTTGACGGATAATAGATTCATCGTTACGTTATAGCATTCTATGCAAAGGTTACTATCTATACTGCAGAGTGTTTCTGTACTGTTAACGCCGCTACAAACTTCTGTATCGTTTAGTGTTAGTGACCAGTTCCCTCCATACTCAAGATAAACGCTTCCTTCGATGGTACTCTGGTTTCTGAAAAAATGGTAGGGCATGCCTCCTATGATTACAGGATCATGTTCTAATATGACTATAGGGTTTATCCCTTCTTGTACTGTGATTTCTTGGAGGCGCGTTCTTACAATCCCCTGATATGATGCTGTTAACATCATAGTAGCCGTTCCTTCGATGCCTGCTCTTGCATAGCCGTATATGAATGTTGAATTTGCAGGTAGAATAGTTACATTCCATAATATAGTATCGTTATGTACAGACCATTCCTCACCAGATGTTGTATAATTCATATTATCAAAAGTAGCGTTTAAGTATACTTCTATTGGACTGGTAAGATTAAGATTTTCTAATTCGATGGTGAATGGTGTTAGAGCTCCTTCACGAGTAAAGCTTATGTTAAAAGATGAGAATAGCCTGTATGGGGCGGTTACATTATCTACCCATGTGCATTTGTTGCTGGTTGCATAGCAGGTATAGTCATTCATTATCTGGTAGCATATAGGGTCTCTATCCTCATCTCTTAAACAACTGCTCCCATCCCATAAGCATCTTGGTTCAAGCTCTAAGCAGGTTGATTGTATTTGAACATCTGAGCACTGTAGGTTTTCGCCTTGTACAGGAATACAAGTGTCTATTATTTCTCCTGTCCAATAGCATTTGTCGGTGGTCTCTGTTATGCACATGCTAGAATTCGTGATATCCTCGCATTCTATAGATACTGGTTCGTCCATGATGCAAGATGATCCCGACCATAAGCATCCAAAACTTGTACATAAATCTGAATCTGTTATATCACTGCATGTGGGCTCGTTATCGAATGACTGACATGACTCTCGAGGTCTTATATGGATGCTTACATGGTCGTGATAAACCCTGTCTTCGAATGAGGCAGTGATGGTACTGTTGAATGTTCCGTCTTCCAGGGCCAAATATCTTATATTGAAGAGTGCATAGCTGTCAGCGTCCAATACTGATACGTTCCACATTAGAGTATCATTGTTAATGCTAGGAGTGGTTGATACGATTTGTGCTTTGGTGTTGTTCTCTATGCTTATGTTCAGGCCGTATATGGCCTCTGAACCATTATTGTAGAATGTAATGTTAATATCAAAATATGTTCCTTCTGCAGGGGAGATTGGTTCATGAGTATGGTTTAGTATATAGAGGTTTTCTCCGTCCCATGAGCATTCATCTGTAGCTGCGCATAGGGACTGTGTGTAGAAATAGCTGCAGTTCATAGTAAAAGATTCGTCCAGTAGGCATGAGTCTGCCCAGAAGCAGGAAGGCTGCAATATGCATGCTTCTTCGGATTGTATAGAATCGCATGTTAAATCTCCTTTAAGATAGCACTGTGTAGCTGTCCATGCACAATGATTACTTGTATAGTCATTGCAGCTCGCTATAGTCTCAATTTCTGAGCATTCTATAGGCCCCAAGTCTTCTATGCAAATCCCTGTCCATAGGCAGTTCTCAAACTCGTTACAAAGGTCTTGGTCTGTTATGCTATCGCATCCAAAACCGTAACCTGTATCGGAGCATAGTGCAAGGGCGCTGTCATACTGATAAATACTACATAGCAACACAACTAATACTATAATTAGTTTATTCCTCACGATTACTGTCCCTCTTCTGTATTTTTTTCCAGGTGTACTTCTAGTTGGGATAGCCTTTTGTTAACCATGCTTATATCGGACTCTACTTTCTTAAAGGCTTCTGATACTGCTACTGCCAAGTCTTTCAGATGCTTATCGCTTTTATTAGTCTCAGGATTCTTGGTTTCCTGTACTCGAGTACTGATTTTTTCTAGTCTGCTGTTGATTGCCAGGAAGTTCTCTTTCACCTTATGGAATACTTTTGATACTACTTCAGCCAGATCATCTATGCGGTCTTCTTGTTTGTTTTGTAGTATTTCGTCTAGCATATTCATCTTATTGTCAAGCTCTTTTATTCTTTCGTCTATCTTGTATGATTCTATGTGTTTTTCTATCTCCCTGGCTTCTTCTATTAGTGATACTGCTAGGTTTACTCTTTCATTGATTTTTACGAAGTGGTTTTCTATCTTTGAAGCATGTACTTCGGATATATGCATAGTCTTCTCTACATTTCTTAAGTCTTTAGAAACCTTGTTTTGTAGTTCTAGTAGTTCTTCATGGCCTTTGAACAGCCTCAGTTTTTCTTCGAATGCCTGGAAACGAGTCTCAAAATTGTTAAACTTTTTTTGTAGCATGTCCATTTTTCCTTGTGTGAGTGAATCGACTGTTTCAAGGCGGCGTATGTCTTTTCTTAGTGCTTCGGGTTGTACTGATTTGACTAGCGCTTGTGTCTTAGATATTCCGACTTCGAACTCTTTACGTTCACTTTGTATGTCTCTTATAGTCTCTTTCAACTCTCCTATATTCTCGCGTAACCTGTCAATCTTTTCGTTGGTCAGTCTTCTGAGCTCTGCATTCGCCTCGTCTTTTGCTTCGAGTTTTGCTATCTTGCTCTCAAGCACTTTTAGCATCTTCTGCTTATCATTCTTCTCTTCTTCGTTTTTCATCATTCATCCCCCAACATGTCCCTGAGGTTGTCTAGCGCGTTCTTCTTGCCCTTATTATTTTGACTTTCTCCTTTCTTGGGAGCATCATTATCATCCTTTTTTGTCTTCTCATCTTGAGATTTATCGCCTGTATTATTAGGAGGGTTTTCTTTACCGCCTTTGTCATTAGTATTGGGCGTGTCTTCTTCTTTATTCGTATCATCATCCACTCGGGGATTCTCATTATATGTCTCTCCTTTCTTTTCAGACTCATAATGCTGTTTCTTTGCAAGCTCCACATATTTTTCCATCATCTTCTCGTCTAAGAGTTTTATCTTTCGAGATGTCGGCTTTTTCCCTATCTTGTCCCACATGTTCTTAAGCTTCCTTTCCAGTTCTTCTACATATATTTCTACTACATCAAACTTGCCTTCTTTCATCTTATCGTATGTAAGTTCTATTTCGACTTGCAGATCCATTATATCTACCCCGTTAGATTCGAGTTGCATCATACTATCCCTGTAGTCGAGGAGTTTTGCATTATACTTATCATATTCCTTTAGCTCTACTTCTGTTAGGCGTTCTACAGCATGATACAATGGTCTGAAGCTTACCATATATGGCCTGCCACGATTATATGCAGAGTTTTGTATCATACCTGTTCCAACATCTGCTTTTATCACCGCTCTTAGAAGGTCTTCGCCATATTTTAGGCTCAAACGCTTAAGGTCTTCCTCGTCACGAGTCCTCATTTGTACTTCTGTATTGATATTAGCCTTAATCTGTCCTATGAAATCGCTTAACACTTGGCTGATTAGAAGCATTCCTATACCCCATTTACGGAATTCTCTACAGGCACGCTCAACCTGCATGAATCCTGCTCCACTGCCTCCGAACTTTGGCAATAGCCTGTGCACTTCATCATACACCATGAGTAGTTTTAGGTCAGGGCTCTCTTCGAGTTCTGACATGAATACTTGACTAACGGTGTTGGCTACAAAATAGTCTATCTGTTCGAATGTCATCTTATGACAGTCTATTATGGTAATCTCTCCTGGTTTTAGGTAGTCTTTCAACTCTAGTATTTCTAAAGGATTCTCTACCCTTCTAATATTGCCTTTGAATGCGCGAGGATCTTTTCCTGGGTCTAGACCGAACTTCTTGTATAGTTTTAGGATGGTATTGTTGGTTTGTTTTCTTAAGAATCCGGACCATTGGGCTGTAGGATCAAACACTACTACTGCAACATTCTTCATTAATGCTTCTTCTACGATCACTTGTCCGGCAAAAGACTTGCCCCCACCTGTAGAACCAGCAACTAAGGTGTGCATTTTTAGGGCGTGCAGATCTATGAATGTCCTAATGTTTGTTTCAGCCACATAACCGATATAACCTCTTTTGTCGGATTGGGGCAAAAGTCTGACATCAACTGGTAATTGGTATCTCTTTCGTTTCTGTATTTCCTTTCGTATTCTTATGAATGCATATACGAAGAATATCGTTGTTAGCAATAGTACTATTATATGCCATACTAGTATTTGACGGTTTCCTATTACAGCCACATTCCTGTACAATATATTCTGGGTAATCTCAAAGTTGACGAAGCTTGTCAATACTCTTTCACGCCCGTTAGGATCCGAGAAGACTGCTTTTATTCTTATACTGTAACGTCCTGTATCCAGGCCGGTTAGATTGTATAGGAATACTCGATCAAAGCTTTCTGTAACGTTTAGACGCAAACTGTCACTGAGCATGATATTTGAAGAGTCTGTATGCTCAATATCTATCTCAAACAATGTACTCGTACTCCTTGGTGCATACGTATATGCATATGTTACCTGGAATTGGACTGTTCCATCAAGTGGTAGGCGGGGTGTTATAATACTAGCCTGCATTCTTGGAAGTTCAGACCTATCCTCTATTTTGAGTGCTACTGGAACTGTGAGTATTTCATCGCCTACTCTTGCATATACAAATCCGTTAATGGTAAGACTTTCATGTGCTTCAGGCGCTATAATGGTTAGTAGTACATCAACAGAGCTTCCGGCGGTTAATTCAACACTTCTTGGTTCTATACTAATAATATCTAAGAGTCTCTCATCAGTATAAAATTCAAGATATCTAGTTCTGTTTGCAGCATTTACAAAGGTAAGTGTTACGTATCTCGTTTCTCCCGGTTCAAGCGTGCGCTCAATTACTCTTGTGTCTATTTGTATTTCGTCAGATGTACTGCTTACATGAGTCACGTTTCCTATCCTTATCAGATCCTCTAGTTGTTCAGGACTAATACCACCACCCCCTCCTCCTCCTGGTACGGTAACTGTATCTGTTACAGGGGTTCCTCCAACGCTCATAGGAGGTATTCTTAGTATGTATGAACTAAACCCGTCTATGTCTATATCGAATCTGAAATATTTGTCTGAATATACGCTTGATTCGGGAGTGATATCTTGTTCCTCGCCTATGCATACATTAGCATAATAGTCCCAGTCACTACAACGGGTAATATAATAATTTGTCCTTCCTGTAATCTTAGGTGCGAGAAAACTGATTGTGCCCAGATTATCCTGCGGACTTGAAAAGGCGAAGCCGAAGAGCTTTGTGACATCGCTGAATTCAAGCTTTTCTAGCGTAAGCAATTCTGAACCATTATATACTACTTCTCTTAAGTTGACTATTAGACCCCCTTCTCTTTGGGTTCCTTCATAATTATATGAGAAGTCGCTGACTACTTCAATATCATAATCTCTTTCCTGCAACTCGTTTAGTGGGAAAGTCCCGTCTGTACTATGTATCATCTGTTCATAAAGCACATACTGTGTTTCAGGATCCTTAAGCCTTATTATTGCAGAAACAGGAGAGCCTCCTGTCTGCCTATATACTGATGAGAATATGCTACTTCCCTTTCCTCTGGAAACAAAGCTCTCAGGAACGAAACTTCTTGTAGGATAATGGCTGACTAGAATGTCAGTATGACCTTCATTTTGTAATTCGTCTATAGCTGTGACACGCAAGTAATAGTTTGAAGACTCTTCAAAAGTGTATGATAGCAAATAAGTATCGTCAGTCATGTTAAGCCGAGAGTCTTGTGTACCTATAGAATCTAGAATAGTCGAGTCCTTCATAATATGTACTATTACAGAGTCTACTCCCGACCTGTCAGTAACATTAAATAATATTATGCTCTCATTCTGATAATTTACATCCCTGTCTACTACGTTAACACTAGGAGGTATAATGTCAAGATACGTAATATTTCCTCGGGCTTGAATGTACACATCGTCTATATAGAATGATACTACTATCTCATAATATTCTAGGTCTTCTATCATAGCTGGGGCTATACAGAGTATTTCGCTATATCCTATTTCAAGGTCAGATGATGATTCGTCAATAGGGCAGTCAATTCCATGTATGCTCACACGCAAATTTCTGCCAGAATCTATAATGCTCATGTTGTTATTGTTCACGTGCAGTTTTATGGTATCATTTTCTACTATTAATGTGCTAGGGCTTATATGGCTTATCTGGGCATTGTTAATCACGTTCACAACATATTCTATGATCTCGTCATTAACTGATATGTTCACGACATATTCTCCGAGAGAATTTCTGGTCCTGATTATTGGCGTGTATATTGTAGTCCTGCCGGGCTCTACGACAAAATCGCTAGTGCTCTTAAGGTTTTCGCTTAAAACATTAATGTGTGATGGTGAATTGCCTGTATTTTCTATTTGTAGGGGCGGAAAACTAGTATCAGTATCTGTAGCAGCTTCTAGGCTTGTCATCGACTGTGTTATAATATAACCTTGGTCATGTGCTATGGTAATCTTAGTGGGTATTGTTTGTGTAAGGCTAGGATCATTGTTTGTGGTGAATACCAGGTTTCCCTCATATGTTTCAGG
>JBLKOQ010000011.1:0-29891 GCA_047602885.1 Candidatus Woesearchaeota archaeon
CCCCTCTTTCTTAATAGGTTAGCATGAGTTCCTTCCTCTACTATGACTCCTCTCTCCAACACAATTATTCGGTCAAGCCGCCTCACAGTAGCGAGCCTATGTGCTATTACTATGGTTGTTCTACCACGACTTGCTTCTTCAAAAGCAGCCTGTATGAGTTTTTCGGACTCAGCATCCAATGAGCTTGTAGCCTCATCCAATATGAGTATAGGAGCGTCCTTAAGCATCGCCCTTGCAATAGCAACCCTTTGCCTCTCCCCACCAGACAGCTTAACACCCCTCTCTCCTACCAGTGTATTATATTTTTCAGGCAGTCTCGATATAAACTCGTGAGCATGCGCTTTAACAGAAGATTCTACGACTTTCTTCTTGGATGCTTTGGGATTACCATAACTGATATTTTCAAGCAATGACCTGTGAAATAGTATTGGCTCTTGAGGAACATAAGCTATATTCATCCTGAGATCATCAAGCCTCATATTCTTAACATCCTGCCCGTCTATCATTATGCTTCCAGTATCAACATCCATAAACCTTAATATCAGCTTGGTAATAGTAGTTTTTCCAGCTCCACTAGTCCCTACTATTCCTATACGCTCACCACTATTTATTCTCAGGTTTAGACGGTCAAAGACCATTCCGCCCCCATAACCAAAAGTGACATTGTCAAATACTATTTCCCCATTGTTTATCCTGCATTTTTCAGCATTCTTAGGATCCATTATCATTATAGGAGCGTCCATTAACTCTACCATCTCGTCCATGTCTGTTCCCGCCTTTAACACTCCTGAAAATGCTCTTCCAAGCCTCCAAACATTTCCGAATACCATGAAAATATAGGTTTGTACCAGTACTACTGTTCCTACACTAATGTCTCCTGACAATACTAAGTTTACTGATAGCCATATACTAATGCCCTGCAATAAGAAGAGTAGGAATGATTGTATTGCAAATACGAGGTTGCCAAAATACCATGCCCTGCCTACTGCTTCTTCCATTCTAGAAGTCTCTTCTTCGAACCTCTTCTGCTCCCTCGAAGTATGGGCAAACATGTGAATAGTAAGCACATTGGTAATAGCATCTGCTAATGCTCCTGTAACCTTGCTGTCCTGGGCTGCCTCTGCAAGGTCCTTAGGTATCTTATGCCTGATCATAATGTATGTGAGTATGACAAATATTATGAACCATCCGAGGAATACCCAGGCTATTATGGGAGCATTATAATACAATACTATAACCACTCCTATTATCGTTACTAGTGCGGGTACAAAATGGAATACCAACTGGTCGTGGATTCTCTCAAAACCACGCGCGTACCGCTTTACCTTGGCGACTATAGAGCCTGCAAAACTATTGACAAAGAACCCATAATCGTGTTCTATTATCCTCTCAAAAGCCCAGTCCTGCATCCCCTTCATAACACTCTTCTGCACTCTTACAATAACATAGTCGAACAGCCTGAAAAAAACCTGTCCCAATACTAATGCTATAATATATATCCAGAAGAGCCTGTATATCTGCTGGGATGGTTCTCCTTCTATAAGAGAATCTACGATTCGCTGTATAATCGTAGGAGCGTATACATCGGACACTATAATAGCAGCTCCGAATAGTATGAATGTCAGGATAAAACCGTACTTATGGCTTCTTAGCGACTGCCACGTATGCCATATTATCCTTTTTGCACTCGCCATAAACAAATAAAAAAATGGTAGGGGTTTATATTGGTTTGCTAGTATTAAACAGGATTATTTGGTATGGACCTATTGTACTGTACAAATACGGCAATGATGAAAATTATTATAGACAATGACGCCGTTATTATAATAAGAGGATATTCCCCTCCAAAACCTGCTTCTGAAGCGTGCTTTAATACTATGCCTGTATAAGCCCATATTAATACCATACCATAAGCAATGCTCCTAATCCTGAACATAGTCGTCAATCCAATCGTAGCTCCCACGATTAGTACGATAACAGTCCATACCTGCTCAGATATTCCAAAACCATCCCATCCAATACTCACAAGGTATGCAGTAACATTAGCAATAGTGGCTATAGTAATCCAGCCAAAATATACCATGAAAGGCAATTCCAGAAAATAGTATTCCATACCATCATTCTTACCAGTAGACAATAATAATGCTATCCTAATAAGACTATACAGTATTACCAGCATAAAAAACAATGATGCTAGTATAATATCATAATGCCATGACAGTATCCAAAGGATATTGGCGATACTGCTCACAACAAAGAATACTGCTATAATATCCATAGTCTTCTTATTCTTACTAATACGTCCTATAACTCCCAACTGGTATAATGCATATCCAAACAACAACAAGTATATTACACCCCATATACTAAAAGTAATTCCTGCAGGAGCAAAAAGGTCAGGGTAAGAATCAGAAACTTGTCCTGTAGTAATATTGTTTATGGGAAGCGCGTTAGCAAGGACATTAGCAGTTACCATGGCTATAAAAGCCAATAATACTATTATCCTAACAGTAATGTTCTGCATTATTATCATTCACCCTATAGTCATTATTATATTATTATGATTAGTCTATTTAGTCGTATTTTCTATATTAATTATATCATACAATAATTCTATATTCATCTTGAGACCACAGGCAGGATTTTCTATCTTCATGCTATGAAGTATGTCAGGATGAATCTCTCCAAACTCTGCCAGCATCCTATTATTAGACATTATGATAGCATGCCTACCCCCAAAGAACATACTGCTACTATCATCAGAAGACTCTACAATCTCATAATCCACATTATACAATCTAATTATGCTGTCATAAACCTGCCTTATCATAGTATAGTCTGACTTAAAATCTTCTATTAGTATTGCCAGCTCATCATATTCTATGACACTATTATCAACAGTCTTGAACACTCTTCCTATCTCAAAAAAGCCTCTTGGGAGTTCTGACTGCTTATTCCTGGAGCATATGTCTATAAGGCTCAGTAGTACTGTAGGCCTTAACGAGTCATACTCTTCGTTCATAGGGTTTAACAGCATTACAGGCTCTGCTCCTGACTTTAAGGCTAATTCTCTTGGCATAAGATGGTATGATAGTGTCTCTTGAAACTTGTGTCCTATACAGCATGATATTATCCTCTTCTTGAATACTTCTATAGGATCCTCTCTTGCTATAGTACTGATACTTAGAATGTTGCTCTTAAAATTCTCATAACCATAGGCTATTCCTATATCCTCTGCTATATCTATAGGATGCATAATATCAGTCCGATAAGTGGGGATAATAACCTGGCCGTCATTATAAGAAAATCCCATCCTAGACAATAGTTTAATGTAATCATCATGGTTAATATTAACTCCGAGTATCCTGGAAATATATGATATTGGAGCGTCAATCCTCTGATTGTCATTTATAGGAGTTAACCTATGACTGCCCTCATATACAATATTTACACTGAATATCTTGCCGTTATTCTTCATTAATGCAAATAGTATTATAGACAATACCCTGTCAAGAGTCCATAAGTCATAGCCTGACACTTCTACAAATAAGTTAGTATCATTAACACTAACTCTTCCAGTCTCATCACTGTTTATTATAGGGGGCATTGATAGTATATTGTCATTAGTATCGATAAAAAGAGGGTATTCTTCTAATTCCTTAATTAGACCTCCGTACTTCTTTCCTGCAGGATGATATTCGAGTATGTCATTAGCGTTCATCCTCTTACCCTCTAAAGGCGTAAAGACAATATCGTTAGGTTTTTTTGCAGTAAAACGTATAGGCCATGCTATCTTGTCATAAGGATAAACTCCTATAGCTGCTTTTTTTCTCTTCCTACAATAAGTCATATCAAGCTTTTCCTGCAATTGTATAATGCTGTCTAGAGAGGCATCATCAAGACTTATTCCCTTGACCACTGCAGCAACAGTATAAGGCCTGATACTCTTCATCTTAGGCTCCACTATAATTTTGTAATTGGACTTTTCTGGAATGATATCTTCGAACCCACTGCCTCTACCAATAAAATTCTTTATGGCGTGAGAGAATCCTTCTAATGACAGCATGTCAGGCCTGTTAGGGAATATCTCAACGCATATCTCAGTATCATTAACATATTCCAGGTCAGTTCCTATCATGCTAATACGGTCCTTAAGAGTCTCATCATCTATATCACCTATCAATGATAGTACTTTCTTCTTGTCAAAAGTCACTGTGGGCATTATATCCAACCCCTCATTTCTCTTAACTGTCTCAAGTCATTCTTATGATAGTCCCTAAGATCATTAATACCATAATATTCTGATATTATCCTACCAAACCCAAGGCCCCATGCGAGTACAGGTATTTCTATGCCTATTAAGGGTTTGACAACTTCAGGCCTGAATATTCCTGCGCCTCCAAGCTCTATCCACTCCTCTCTTACAGGATGATATACATCGACTTCAACGCTCATCTCAGTGTAAGGAAAGTAGGCCGGCCTAATCCTAATCCTATCATACCCTAGTTTATTGAAGAACTGCTCCAAGTATCCTTTAAGATCCCTGAAATTGACAGTCTTAGCCACTACTATTCCTTCAACCTGGTCGAACTCAAATAAGTGCTTCCAGTCCAAAGTCTCATTCCTATAGACTTTGCCTACAGAAAAATATTTGGCGGGAAGGTCATCCTTGGTTAGTTGGGCGATAGTCTTGGCAGACAATACAGTGGTATGAGTCCTAAGAACAAGTCGGGAGGCTTCTATCCTCTTCCAATCGGTACCATAACCCTTGCTCTTAGTAGTCCAACCGTCAATATGAGTCTTTCGCACTCTTGATACGATTTTATTGTCAGGCAATACTCCCTTAGAGGGTTTTTTTAGGAAGAAAGTGTCTTGCATGTCCCTTGCAGGATGGTCCTGGGGTGTGAAGAGCGCATCAAAATTCCAGAATGACAATTGTACATGGTCTCCTCTCATCTCAGTAAAACCCATATCAAGCCATACGCTCCTAACAAACTCTGTAGCCTCATTGATAAAATGTCTCCTACCAAAATGTGTTGCAGGAACATTTGCCTTTACATCATAAGACCTGAAAGAATAATTATTGTAATCTCCAGTCCTTAACATTTCGGGAGTTAACCGTTCCTTTAGCTCAACGTCAGGAATGGTGATTTGCGTAGCCTCTTTAGTAATAATAGCAGTATATTCTCTTGAATGGCTCTTAACAAATAATCCCCTGTCAAGAAGCTCTCTTAATACGTCATTATTAACTATGTCTTCAGTAAGTATTTCGTTCCGAATATGCTTTTCGAGAGCGAATCCTCCTTTAAGCATTTCTCTACCTTTAGGGGTTATGCTTACATTCTCTGATATTCTAATAGCATCATTCCTCTTAAGATAACCAATACTAACATTGTATTCTCTGGGATCAAAATTTTCTTTTAATGAGCTCATGGTCATACTCTTATTATCGAGGAGCATGAGCATCCTCTTCTCAGGCAGTCCTTTAGCATTAACATCATCCCCCAATAATGTTCTCTTATAATATGTTATATCTTTAGAATCTAGCTTAATAAATCCTTTGTTGGATAGCCATTGCAGAGCCCTCATAGTCCTGGTATAGTCTATTCCTGTTATTGCCGAGAGGTCTTTAGCGTCAACAGTATTATGCTCCTTCAAGTACTTTAATACCAAGAGCTCGTCTTTAGACAGTTTCTTAGGGTCTAGCATCATAATCGATTAACACAATACTTTAAGTATTTTGCGAGTAAAATAATCATTCATATCCTAAATCCGTTCTTCTTGAGGTCCTCTATTAGTTTTTCTATGACTCTTTGCTGGTTGTTCTTCTTGCTAATCTGTATGAACAATAATATTCTCTCCCTCAATTCCCTTTCATTCATAAACAGTATGTTCGCCTGCCTAAAGACAAAATAGAACCTGAAACTCTTAAGCTTCTTTTCCTTTAGTACAATATCCCCTATGATAGAAATGATTTTGCCTTCACTTGGATTGGTATTGGACAGTTTCTTAATAATAGATAGCGCTTCTGCTCTTGAAAGGTGTTTTTTCATCTCCTTGATGAAACCTTTAGTAAACCTTACTTCCATCTTCTGATTTCCTCTACAGCCTCATTGTATGACAATGATTCCTGCTCAAAAAAAATCCTGGTAGCATTCATTATCAGAGTGTTCTCGTAGAGCCTGTCTATAACGTCATTCCATGACTCTGACTTGGATGCAATCTTTCTGAGCTTGTTTCTAGTCTCTTTCTTTATAGGTATGGTAGTTATACCGCTATTCATTTATAATCACCTTATAATCTTATAAGAGGTTATAATATAGCTTATTATAAACATTACGATAAATAATGAAGACAAATTAACAACCCCACCCTAAAGGGCACGGTATGTTGGAGTTAAACGGTTAAACTGCTATAGGCCTAAAGACCGAGGCATGTACCCGACCCATTAACAATCAAGGCTAATAAAGCACAATAGCGTTATCCAAAGAAATATAAAGTATGTATGGTAGAATTACCTAAAGAAAGTCCAATATAGAAAGGTGACATAATGGTTAACATCAAGGAAAACAAAACTATTGTTAGAATAGCAATAATATCAACAATAGCACTAGTCATCATCTTAGTATCAATGCTTTTTCCAGGTATTCCTTTCACAGCATATATTCAATCTTTTATTGGAATAGCGTTGCTGTCATGGCTTGCAATAGCAGCATACTTAATCATTACGGGGAAACAGGAAAGCAATGGGAACAACCCAGAAAGAAAAGCAGGATTAGTGCTTCTTCTATTGCCTATTTCTCTGACTATCTTAATTGCATTATCATTGCATATATCCGAATTACTATCACCATCAGGACCTCCGATAGTATTGTCGCTAATTTCTATAATTATACCCATCCTATCGATAGTAGGCATTGCATATTTTAACAGGATGAATATACAACTGGCGGTCATATCTGTAATACTAATACTATTAGCGATATTAGGCTTATTGTTATTAGCTTTTAATTCCCCTATACAAACATTTTGATAATAATATGAAGAATTATAAAAAAATTTTATGCAACAATAAATCATTACTTCTTCTTTGCAGCCTTCTTGCCTGACGGTACTGTTATGGGCTTCATGCTCTTCCATGCATGGTTGAACAGGTCCTGCATTGCAGCGGCAAAGAAAGGACTGTTAACCCATATGCCAACATCGTATGTAGGATGAACATCCTGGTCGTCCATTATCATAAAAGCTATTTCCTTACCGTCGACAGATATGAACCTTGCCTTTAGATCGGTATTCCTAACCTCTGCAAAACCGTCAAGAGCCTTAATAGTAGGCTCGCATTCCTTTGTTAGTGGAGCTGCTATTCTGACCTTAACCCCTCTCTTCTTCAAATCCTCAAATATTGGGAGGAATCCTTCGACTTTCCTGATAAGGCCTTGAGTGGTAGTTACTATAGTAACACTTTTTTCGGCAGTCCTAATCATAAGCTCGAGATGGTTATAGAGATTGTGCCTGCCCCTAATGCTTCCTGAAAGCTCTGAAGGCTCTACCAATTCTATGCCTTGAGTGTGAAGATGCTGCAGTTCATCCAATATTTCCGTGTCCCTAATCTTATCAAGCCTGTCTATCCTGGTCTTGGTCTCGGAAACCATGTGTTTCTTTACTCTTTCTACAACTTCTGAAGGCTGGACAGCAATATATTTTATTGGCTTGCCAAACTTCATAGTCACAAAGCCCTTCTTTTCTAAGCTCTCCAGAATATCATAGCTCCTAGACCTTGGAACATTTGCTATGTCCGATAGCTCTCCTGCAGTAGCTATCCCTCGGGATAATAGTGCAGTCCATATTTTTGCCTCGTAAAGGTTTAGTCCGAAGTACGTCCTTATCTTGCTTAGGAACTCTTCTTTGACAATCATGTATACCCCCTCCGCACGATACTGATTTTTTATATCTGATTATTTACCATTTTGCAGTTGTTTAAATAACTTTGCCTTTTCACCCACATTGAGTTATGAAAACGCATTAGTTACTATTAGAAAAGTAATACTCTGATATATATAAAGATATTCTTTCAATAATCGAATACCCCTCTATTTGAGAACATTCCAGTGACTCTAAACACTTCATTGTTATAAAGCAGTCATGCCAGGCCCTTCTCAAGCAATGGCACCACTTGTTTTTTCCTGCTCATAAGGCCTTCTACAAATACAGAGCCACCATCCAGCTTTATTTGCATGGCAGACTCCAATAATTCAGGATTGTCAGAGACCACCAATAATACGGAGCCTTCCATAATAATATCAGTTACTATGAATACAAAGCCCATAGCATTAACCTTAGTCATCATATCCCTCATCATCCTCAAATATGCTTCCTTATCCTCCATAATAGCATTAGTATCAGCCAATTCGACCTGGCTTACTATTACCTTGCCTTTGCCGAACTCATAATTCTTAGAGTCCAATAAGAGGATGTCCTCTTTGGACTTTCCTTGAAAATCAGATTTTGCTATAAACTGTTCCTTGCCAAGCTCCATGCAGTCTATGCCTAATTCTTCACCTATCTTTAGAGCAACCTCCTTATCCTTAGGAGTGCATGTAGGGGACTTGAATATTACAGTATCAGAGAGTATGGCAGATAATAATAAGCCTTTAACATTATCAGGAATGGCAATCCCATGATAATTGTATAGTTCGTATATAATAGTGGCAGTACAACCTATAGGCGCGTTGATAAAAAGTATGGGATTAGTAGTCCTAATATCCCCTATCTTATGATGGTCTATAATCTCTATAATATTGTCTTCGTTAATATCGTCGAGTGACTGTGCCTTCTCATTATGATCAACCAATATTATTTTGGCATTATCAACACTAGTCATAATCTCGGGTTGTTCTACATCAAACCTCTCAAGAACGTATAATGATTCTGGATTAAGGTTTCCTTGCACTGCAGGAACAGCATTATGGCCCATGCTCTTTTTGAGAGCTGCGTATGCTATAGCAGAGCATACACTGTCAGTATCAGGATTTTTATGCCCTACTACTATAATAATATCATCATTCATTATGATCACCAAGTATAGAAAAAACCAGTTCTTTTATATATTTTGTTCCACATAACTATTATAAGGCAATAGCATATAATGATATTATGGGATTCATGAAAGGAATAAAAGAAAGGGCTATGAAGAATCCTGCTATAATAGGATTCCCTGAGATAGAAGACAAAAGGATAGTAGAGGCAGCAATAAAATTGATGACTGAAAGAGTTGCAGTGCCAGTGCTCATAGGAGACCCAAAAAAGGTGAAGGTCAGGGGTATAAGGATAATAGACACTAGCACTAAGCAGGCCAACGATATGATCATAGAAGAATACAAGAAGATAAGAGAGGCTAAAGGAAAAAAAGTTACGCCCAAAGAAATAAAGGAACTTTCTAACGATAATAGCGCAAAGGCAATGGTCCTATTGCATCAAGGACTATTAGACAGTGTTATTACAGGATCTTCCAATAGCACTGCACACACATTGAGATGGGCTTTTAGGATTATAGGAACAAAGAAAGGAGTCAAAAAAGCATCATCATACTTTATAATGTGCAAAGGGGATGATGTTGAGATATTCGCTGACTGCGCAGTACAAACAAATCCCGACCATAAAGAGCTTGCAGAAATAGCAGTACAAACGCATGACAGTGCAGTGAAGATAGGGCTAAAACCAAGAATAGCAATGCTATCATACAGCACTAAAGGATCAGCAGTATCAGGAAGCGTACTAAAAGTAAGAAAGGCCACTATGATAGCATCAAAAAAGATTAATAATATAGACGGCGAAATACAGTTTGACGCTGCTGTAGACCTGGATACTGCAAAGAGAAAAAAAGCAGATAATATACTCAAGGGGAAGGCCAACGTATTCATATTCCCATGCCTGGAATCAGGAAACATAGCATACAAGGTTATGCGAATATACGGTAAGCACGAAGCCTTAGGACCGCTAATGCAGGGCATGAATAAACAAGTACACGACCTTTCCAGGAGTGTTAGCGTAAAAGAAATCATAGAAATCAGCGCGCTTGTGAGCGTATTAAGATGAGATTGCTTATAGTCAATGCGGGTAGCAGCAGCCTAAAATGGACATTGTATGATAACGGCATAATAAACACTAAAGAATATTCTGGGCTTAATAATGATACTAAATATAATGCAGCAGTAAATAAAATGGCTGATGATAAGAGCATTACAGATATAGAATTAGTAATCCACAGGATAGTTCACGGTTACGGGCTTAAGAAGACCGTTTACTATAACAATAATGTCAGGAAAAAGATTATAGCAGGCTCCAAGATAGCCCCATTGCACAATAACAGGGCTTTAATGGCTATAGACGCTCTCAACTATAAAATAGCAAAACAGGCGTGCGTTTTTGACAGTCTCCCATACACTGACCTAGAAGAATATCCTCTTCCTAATAGTATCATAAAAAAATATAATATTAAGAGATTCGGGTTTCACGGATTGTCACACCTTGCTATGAGAGGAGCATATAAAGAAAAGAACATTATAACAGCCCATCTCGGCTCAGGAAGCTCTATTACGGGATGGAAGGACAATAAAACTGTTTATCATAGCATGGGATTCAGTCCTAATGAAGGGATGATAATGATGACCAGGACTGGCTCTATAGACTCTGGAATAATACTATTATTGCAAGAAGAAGGACATACTAGTAAGATGATAAGCGATATTATCAATAAGCAGTCTGGAATGCTAGCATTATGCTCCAATAATGATTTTAAGACCATTATTGAAAGGAAGAAGAAAAACAATAAGTATCATGTTGCATATAAATATTATATTATGAGCTGCGCAGAACACATACTAAAAGCAACGGTGAGGACAGGAAAGCCCGGCAGGATAATATTTACTGGAGGAATAGGAGAGAAGAGCAAGAGCACGGTAAGAGACATAATGAGGCTGTTGCCTTATAAAGCCAATTATTCGCAGCATAGTACTGATGAAAATACTATAATCATCAGAGAAGCTGCAAAGCTCATGAACAGTAAGAAATAATATTAGTATCTTAGTATGGCAGCAATACCTCCCAGAGAGTCAAGCTGCCTGCGGGATTCTTCATGATTCTCTACTATTATTATAGTGGCTTTAGAGTTTAAAGCGCTCCTCATAATACTGTCAATAATTCCAAACTCGTCCTTTTCAAGATGCTTTTCTATAAGCTTAGAACTAATAATAAGGGTTTCTATAGCCCCAGCATCAGTCATCTCCCTAACCTGACTGATACCATAAGAAGATTTGGCTCCTTTAGAAATATAGCTCAATAGTTCTTGCATTGCAGACAATTCCTTAATAGACTGGCTGCTAGAAAGTATGCTTGATACTTGCTTGCTCGTAGCAATCTCTTTTAAGGACGATTCTGATACGTCAGATATAGGAATATAATATGACTTGGGAATATTATGCAATGAAGACACTTCTTTTTTTATCTCGTCAATCCAAAAGCCAGGAGCGCAAAATATTATAGGATTGCCCGAAGAGATCTCCAATGCCTTAACAGCCACTTCTCTAATAAAATTGCCTGATTTAGTATCATACTGCTTCTTTTTTGAATCGCCTTTCAACTCCAATAGTTTTCTTATCCTGCTCCCAGACTCATAGAACAACGCAGAATCCCTGTCGAACAGTACCATGACAGATTTGGACTTGCTTCTTTGAAGCGAATCCTCTAACCTCTTATCATAATACTCGTTCCACTCCTTTTTGAGACTAAAAGAGTCTCCAGGACTAAGCACTATGGACTGGTGACTTCCTTTAGGAACATCGTCAATCTCGTTTAGTACTATGCCTAGAACTCTTAGAGAGTCGCCCGCATACTCTGTCTTCTCCACTTCCAATACAAAAGTATAAGTCTTCTTGACAGCCTCTTTTTCCGTAACCTTAACTTTTCTTGTAGAAACGCCCTTAACAGTATCTCCGGGCATTATTAGCATCCTAAGCATCCATAAGTCCTCAGAATCATCCAATGCAAGCCTGACTATGCCTTCCTTAACATTCCTGCCTATCAATCTCATAATATAGAAAGAGAAACTTTTATATATAAAACATGCGATTTTTAAATGTATGAGGAAAGGTGCTAGTGCTACGGGTCCTGCTGCTGCTACAGTAATACTTACCGGGCTAATAATAGTATTATACCTGTTATTCCTGCCTCCTGCAGAGAGGGATGCACTATTAGGCAATGCAAGTCCTATAACCACTACTGATCCTACCGTAATAGACCCTCATGACAGGCTATTACAAGTGTTCCCTAGAATAATAGAGCCTATAGAACAAAGAAGCCATAACATACCATTAGCATCACTTGTACTCCATACGAGGGGCGAGGACAGAGAACTAGCCACTTTCAGCAATGTCGATCTTATGAGCTCGAGAACTGATAAGAGACTATTGTCCAGGGATATTAGTTTTGAAGCAAGATACACTTATAGTAGAGAAATGATAGTATTGGATGTTGAAGAGGCCAATGCTCCTATCATAGTATACTGGAACGACCAGAAAGTATATCATAGCAAGCCAAGAATAGGAACTCTGATAATAACCAATTTTGGAATTATAGAACGCAATAATAGGATAAGAATAGAAGTGGAAGACCCTAAATGGTACCAGTTTTTTAGAACAAATACAGCACTAATAAACAGGGTGCAAGTGAATGCAGTACAATACGATGATATTGACAGTAGGGCTGAACAGACATTCGTTCTTAGCAGGGATCAATCAGAGCTTATAGAAAGCTCGAGCATAAGATACTATGCTAGCTGTCAGGAGAGACCAGGACAATTGCTTATCAGAGTAAATAATGAATTACTTCAGAGTCAAGCCCCAGTATGCAATATGGACGTGCAGATACAAATAGACCCTGCAATGCTTAGGGAAGGCCGAAATACAATAACATACTCTTTAGGGTCAGGAGTATTGCATATTGACAGTCCCACAGTATACTTTACCCTGGAAAGGCCTCTCGAGCCATTATACTATTTCGAAATCAACGATGACCAGTGGAAAGACATTAGGGACAAGAAGAAGAAAGGATTCTTCGAAATGGTCTTTGTAAGAGGAACAGGACAAAAAGACATAGACGTTATAATAAACGGGAGAATAGTAAGAATAGACACCCGTGAGGACAGGTTCCTAAGAGAAATTACAGAGTATCTTGTTCAGGGAGAGAACTATATTAAACTCCAGCCGAGAAGGAGAGCAGAGGCAGTCGCACTTAACGTATTCCTAAGAGCAGCTAACTAAACCCTAATTCTACACCACATAATAACAAAATAGCAAACTTTTTTTAAAGGAAGCGCCTAAAAAGAGTATAATAGCAGAGTATGGTATAGAGCATAGTATGATGGCGTGAATAGAATGAGCACTAAGAACGAGGACGTGGATAGCCTTAAAAAAGAGGTAGAAAGACTAAAACAGGATATACTTTCCCACGATAGACAACTGAATAGATATGCAAGAATAATGCAAGAAAGCACCGATTCTGCTATGCAAAAATTCTTCGGAGATCGGGTAATAAAGCTTACCAACCAAACTGCTGATTTAACAGATAAAGTAAAACAACTCGAAGAACTGATAGGAAAAATTGGTGGCAATGACGATAATAATGAAGAAGAAGAAGAAGAAACGGATAGTAAAGGCAAAAAAAAATGGAAAGCCAGAGGAAAAAAAGCATTGAGAGCAACAGGATCCGCATTAAAAAATATGTGGGGAGCATTAGGAAAGCTTAAAGGACCTAAGAATGAGGTAGGAAGAGGCAATTATAGTGACAAGTCGAACTGGGTTGGCGCATTATTCTTCATATTCTTCTTTGTAGTAATAGTAATATATGAGATGCTAGGAGGAGGATATTTTAGCAGCATCAATCCCGTAAGAATATTGTACGCTGTCATATTCCTGGTTTGGGGCTGGCTTACACTTCCTGAGGAAAGGCAGGCAGTATGGATGGTATTCTTATGGACACTATTATTGCCCATACTGTTCTCATTCTTTACAGGAATGAGTATAATCAGCGAGACTGTTACAGGCGCTGCAGCATATCATACCATAGCATTATTCGCATTCCCTGCAATAATATATTACATGCTCTTTAGCGAAGGAGTAAGGCTGCCCTGGATATTCGGGATAGCTAGACTTGGTCTAGTAGTAATAATAATCATGCTAACATTCTCATTCGTTAATGCAGGAGAGATAATAGAAAGAGTAAGTCTAAGCGGAGACACAGGATTTGATATTAGTAAGGCATTGCAAGGAATATCGGGAGGCTTTCAGGGATTCTCCACAGGATTTCTCGAACCATTAGTATGCGCATTAAACCCGAATTGCGGATTTCAGAATTGGCTAACCCAACTGACAGAACCATTCGCTTATGACAGTACCACAGTACACGATATACAAAACAAGGACCTTGGAATCTATGTAGAAAATCTGAGAGTGCCAAGAGAGATGGACCTTACAGGAATGCAATTTGCATATCATCCTGAACCTATAGGATTCTATATAAGAGCACCCATACCAGACAGGTTAGGATTCGAGTTATGCCACGTGCCACAAGATGGACTGAAAGGATTTCATAATATATGCAGTAATGATATATTAGTAGAATGCCACGTTCAGGATGCGGGAGGAACAAGAATAATTCCTTCAGTTGATATGAGCATAGCAGACGCTATAGCATCAAGAGGACTATTATATCAGTGTTATGTTCAGTCTCCAAGGCTTGGGAGCAAAAGGGTGAATCTTAGCGTTACATATCCATTCGTAACCAATACTTATAAGCTGATAAGGGCTGTTGATGCTGACAGGGTTCTTACCAGGCAAGCACAGGCAGAAATATCAAGGCTCCCCCAAAACTACATAATTAGTACTGGCGGTCCGGTAATAATAGAATCGGACGAGAGCGAATATATACCTGTAAGAGAAGATACAACCACCAATCTGCTCATAAGACTGAAAGCAAGACAGAACGTACAGCTGATGAGCGTTGAGAATATACTCATATACTTGCCTCAAGGGATGACATTGAGACAGGGACAGGATAGCTTGTGTCAGTTTGTGAGCCTGACACCTTCAGAGAGGACACCTCAAGAGATATACGATAATTGCGAAGAAGAGGCAGAACAAGAATTAAATATTACTGATCTTGATAGTGAATGTAGAAGTGTTGCTACAAACAGAAAAAATGTTCCTGCATGCAGAATGCTTGATGCGTGCGCTGATTTGAGAGACAGAGAATTATTCCTCCAGAATATAGAACACGAAAACGCTTACGAGCTTAGGGCACCTGCACGGGAGATTATCAATCAGATACTCGAGGGAACTGCAAAACAGAAGACAGGTAATGATATTACTATAGGCTGCGAAATCGATATTAACAAGAACGAGTTCTTGGATGAGAATCCTCTAAACGAGGTTACACAAGCTGCAATAAACATAGTATCATGGTATCATGCAAGACACCAAGTAACAGATACAATAAGGTTTACAGGAACTTTTATACCTACTACTAGAGCTTGGTCCACCAATTTTGGCACTCAAATATGCAATGACAGGCGAACAGGACTTAGCGTTCCTATAGGGGCCCTTCCATTATCAGACTCGCCTACTTTGACTCACGAGTTTGAAAGCACTGCAGACCCTTTTAGCAGGACAGGATCATATAGCCATACAGGAATAGATCTTGTCAGCGGTGCAGGAAGCCTAGTACGCACTGCATGGAGAGGAACCGTATTCAAAGTAGAAGATAGCTGCGAGGCAGGTGAGTTTGATTGCGGAAACGGATATGGCAATCATGTTGTAATAGAATCAATAGATGAGAAAGGAAAAACATTTTATCACATATACGCACACCTAGATAGAGTAAGTAATGTAGCAGGAAGAACTTTGGATCAAGGTTATGTTATAGGAACTCAGGGCGATACAGGTCGTACTACAGGACCACATTTACATTTTGAAGTCAGGGTAGGATCATACAGCAGGTACACTCTTATGAATCCTTTGCCTTGCATAGACCACACAGGAATTGAAGGAGACTTGTATGAGAATGCTATAACCAGGGCAATGGCGGGAGTAACATACACCAATCCTGCATGGGTAAGCGATATCAGGATAGCCCAAATGATTGATGAGTTTATTGATAGACTAAGCACCGAAGAACAACAAAATAATGCTAGCAGGATAGTGTCAGAAGCCGCATCCCAAGGACTAAGAGATATTGAAGTAGCACTAATACTTGCAATAGCAGACCAGGAGAGCAGACTAAACCATTATAGAACTGATGGACGAGTACAGAGAAGCGATAGCAATGCTACAGGACTAATGCAGGTAATACCAAGCACAGCAAGAGCAGAGTGCGGATTACAAGGAAATGATGCTCAAATAATGAGAAGTCTTGAGGATATTAATACTAACGTAAGATGCGGAGTAATGGTCTACAAAAACAAACCTAACAGGTGTGTTAGACTGCCTTTAAATGAAAATTGCATGTGCGAACTGTTCAGTATTGGCGACGAATCAATCCCTCTTAGCATATATGACAATACCATATACGGAAAGGTAAGAGCATATGTTGGATGGAGTTGCAGTAGACATCAAGAATATGTTCCTGAAGTTTACGATAGACTAAAAAGAATTGTTGGGGCCGAACTAACACCACCATTACCACACCCAACTATCACTTGATAATTTGACACAAGGAGAATAATAGAATGAAAACAACAAGCATCAAAATCATAGGATTAATGATAATAATGACAGCAATACTATCTTCCTGCAATGGGGTTAATCCAGAGCTGAGATGCAATACAGGAACTCAGGGAGTTACAGCCACCTTCTCTAGAGATACTATGAGGACATCGTACGATGAGAATGTAGAATACCCTTTAGTTATAGATATAGAAAACAAAGGAGCTTATTCCACACAAGTCTATCTTCAAATATCCCATAACAGGGATATAGTAAGCATAGAACCCCCGCATATAGTAACCGAAAGGCCAGTAGAAGGAAAAGAGCATTGGAACGAGTGCAGGGGCACTATGAGCAAAGAATTGTTTACCATAACACCGAGAAGAATGCTTGCCGCCGTAGAAGAATTCAGGACAGATATAGCATTAAACTTATGCTATGAATACAAGACGGACTTGAACACTACATTATGCGTTCATAATAATATAAGCAGGATAAATGTGGTTACTGACAATTGCAGGTATGGGGATAAAAGCTTTGGAGGAGGGCAGGGAAGCCCGTTGAGCTTCATAAGAGCAGAAGCGCCCACATACCTTCCCAATGATGATAACAAAGTAAGAATAAGATTGTATCTTAGGAACTATGGTCAGGGAAGAATAGTAGCTTCAGATACTGAGGGACTTGAGAGCGCTTGCCGTTCAGAGACAGGAATATACAATGACTTTGTAAGGATAGAAAGCGCTTATCTTGACCAGTACGAGATGGATTGCAGCCTTCTTCCATTCACAACAGGACCGTCAGACCATACCCATCTAAGAGCAGACCACCAAAGAACAGTTCAGAACAATGTCGAGATCATACTAAGAGATTATTATATTGAATGCCAGACTATTCAAGGCGTTGATCTTACAAGTCCAAGGGAAATGAGCCTTAACATTAGAATGGCATACTATTACAAAGACTTAGCTGTTCATAGGAGAAGCATTAACATAAGGAAGGTATAATATGAATCCATACAAAAGAATAATGGCAGCAACACTATTAATAGTGTTGTTCATAGGAGGATGTAACGGATCCTCAAGTACAAATATTAATGAAGGTTATGGTTTCATAACAGCAAGGATACAATCACTAGCACCAAACAGCAACGTACTATACGTTTATCATGACAACCAAGATACTATGTTCATAGCAGAACTCCAAAATGATATGTTCATGCAAGCAGAAAACCTAATGATAGTCCCAGACAATTTTAATCCTGAAGTAATACAATTAGGCAATATACAAAATTCCTTTCCGATAACCATGAGAGGATACAATATGACTACGAGAATAAAAGACCATCATATTATCGAAGTGCCTGTACCCCTAAACACCCGCGTAATACAAGGGCGGCCGTATTCTACCAATGTACGATTTCATATGTGCGCAGTAACAAGAACATACTTGGAGACTCAAATGTGCATAAGACACCAGAGTACATTAAATCCACAGAGGAGTACATGCACTCCCGGGCCAGTAAGCCTCACAAGAGGACAGGGCGCTCCAGTAGCATTCACCAGCATAAGGCAATATGATTCAGGCAACATGGTAACATTCCATATAAACGTAGTAAATAGGGGTTCAGGACTTGTCTATGATTCTTCTGAGAGAGAAGAGTGTGGTTTTATAGGACAAGACAGCATAGGAATCATAAACCTTGATTATCTCATGATATCAGGAAGACCGGCGACTTGTGACAGGACTACTGAAAGAATGGGATATACAAGACAATATCAGGCTAGTTCAGGAACAACATTTATATGCAGAATAGATAAAGGAGATATTGGAATGAGCGACGCTGAATCTCCCCAACAGCACGTGATAGAAGCACAACTGTCATACAACTATTATACTGAGCTCCCAAGCCAGAATATCATTATCAGGAATGCTCCCGGATACGGGGGATAACAACAATATTAGGAGAGGATGAGAATATGGAAAAAATAAACAGCGTGAAAGCAATAGTATTGCTACTGGCACTAACAGTGCTGGTTGCAGGATGCAACGGGACAAGCAGTAGAGACATCGATGTATTTATAGGCGGAAGCCAGGGACTACTTCTCAGGTTTATGGAAGGGACTCCTCCAAACACGGTTTATGACAATAGGGCTATGCCTTTTGACATTACTCTTAGCATAGAGAATGCTGGAGAGTTTGATATTGACAGGGTCCATCTAACACTTTCAGGGATAAGCACTAATGACTTTGAAGGTATAGGGAATGTAAAAAGATGGGTTACATCCAACAACAATCCTGAGCTTGGACAACCGGTATTGGCAGGAAAGACAAGGATTGGAGATACTCAGATGACAGGAGGAAAAGCATTTATAGAGTTAGGAAATGAAGTACAATATACGAGAAGACTGGCAGGAGGAGGAGAAATGTCATATACCATAATGGTAGATGCATGCTATCCTTACGCTACCATGGCAACATCAAGAGTATGCTACCAGAGCAACTATAATGACGGTAACAATAATGTTTGTAGACCTGAAACAACCAATAGCATGAGCGTATCAGGAGCCCCATTACAGGTAACAAGCTATAGCCAAGAAGCAGTAGGGCCAAGAAGCATAAGAGTCCAGTACACTTTTGACCTTAGGGGAAATGTACAGATATACGCTCCTAAAGGAACAGAAAGAACTTCTGGAGCTGCTAATGAACAGGACTGCAATCCTGCAAACAGGACTCAAGCTTTCAGGGAGGAAGGAGTATTCTATGTTGAAGTAGACCATCAGGGAGCAGCAACCAGCATAAGATGCACTGAATGGCAATCCCAAACATATGACTTCGTCGGAACTCATATCAAGCAGATAAGACAACCTGCACTCACTGGAAGCGCAATTAGGATAGGAGATGTGGAAAGAATAGAGGGAGGAGCAGGGTTCTTGAGGCTTAATGATGGAAGAGCCACTCTTACATGCATAATGGAGCTTCCGGAGTCAGCCACTAATCATATGGGAGTCGTCAATCTTGCAGCCACATATTATGTGAAGGACTTTGCGAGGACCACATTTGCAGTGACGCATTCAGGACAATAATATCAGACGATATAAACTCCCTGAAAAATATCCGGAAAAGTGTGCTATGCGCCACCCCGTAGGAGGCATCCCCCGGCACATCAGCGTCAAGCGTGAACGTTCGTTCCCGCTCCAGCTGACGGCTGCCGCACACTATTTGCAACAGAGCCCACGATATAAGAAACATTTATAAAAGAATGTGGCCTAAAAAGGATTAGGATACTGACAATAGTCCAGAAAGCCTTAACAGGAGGGAATAACAATATGGGAGTTCGCAACACAATAATATTATCTTCAACAATAATAGCAATGCTATTACTAGCTTCTTGCGGTCCAACAACGCCATCAGGACAGGTCTTTGAAGGAGGAACGCAGGGAATACTATTCAGATTTGTGGAAGGAACTCCTCCCAGCCTCATATATGATGCTGGAGCAGTGGACTTTGATATCATGCTATCAGTCCAGAATGCAGGAGAGTTTGATGTAGACAGGATACATTTTACAATATCAGGAATCAATGACAGGGATTTCCCAGGAACTTATGAGGGAGGAAGCTCCATGGCACACTGGGTTTTTGCAGGAGCAGGTTCGGAAATAGGAATGTACGGTCTTGCAGGAAAAACAAGACTTGAGAGAGATACTCTGCCAGGAGACACTACATACGTAACACTCGCTAGTGGAGTTAATTATACCAGAACACTACCTGGAGGAGGAGAACTAAGATATACATTGCATGTAGACGCATGCTATCCTTACGCTACCATGGCAACTTCAACAGTATGCTACCAGAGAGACTATCTTGACGGGAATGACAATATATGCAGTCCCGCACAAGGAGGACAGCTAAGCGTATCCGGAGCGCCATTACAGGTAACAAGAGTCACACAAACAGCTGTAGGCTCTAATGACTTAAGATTACAGTATACTTTTGAACTGAAATCAAATGTGGACATATGGGCTCCTAAAGTAGGTAATGCACAAACATGCGATCCGATTAATAGAGCCGATAGGATTAGGGAAGAAGGCGTATTCTTCGTAGCATTAGACCATCTAGGAGCCGCTGAAAGGGTTAGATGCATAGGATTACAGCAAAACGATAATTTTGATGGGACTCATATTAGAGATATTCCGCAGACTGCACTCACAGGAGCAGCCATAAGATTAAGAGATCTTATACCCCAAACTGATTCTAGCGGTTACCTAAAGCTGGTTGACGGGAAAGCGACATTGACATGCACGTTAACTCTTGGAAGGTCAGCTACCAATAACCTGGGAACAGTAAATGTTCTCGCAACATACTATGTGAAAGACTCAGCAAGAACATCTTTCAGCGTTACTCATTCCGGAATGGGTGGAGGGACTGCCACAGGAGGAAGTGGTGATGATACCCTACCTCCTTGACAGGAATGCACTCCCGGACAAACGAGGCCATGCTCAACTGATACTTGCGCTTCAAACACAGAAATAAGGCTACGAACACAATCCTGTAGATCTGACGGAACATGGGGACCCTGTGTTGCAGCAGGGGCTCTGCAATGCGGAAGTCTAGAAGTCTGCAGAAATGGAAGATGTGTTCCTTAAATATAGGAGTATCAGGAATACAATAAAACAATTTGCAAAATCTTTTGTATTTAAAACATTTATTCTACATTGAGTCAACTTCATCCCAAATATCCGACAATCAATCTACCAATAGCTTAATAATCTGTAATATCATCTTAGCAGTATGAGAATAGTGTCTGGATTGTTATTGGTTATGGCAGTATTATTGTTGTTTGTTAATACTGCGGATGCCAGTTTGGGGCCTAAGACATATTATGATGATAATCAAGTTCCATTCTCCTTCAACATTAGCTGTAATGATCATGCGCACGTAAATTATCTAATCATAAAAACCCCCGATAATAGGATGATGCACTTCTATAAGCATTTTGATCACATGAATTTCACTGTCACGCTATACGAGCCCGGAAACTATAAGGCTACATGCGTATACCTGTATTCTCCTACAAGGTTTGGAAGAATAATAACCATGAGTCAAGAAACTGTTATTAATGCATTAATGCCCTTAAGGCCTGTCGATGTCCCACTAGAAGGTACGGGAACACTGCAACTTATTATTAGGGATGAGAATGGAGTGCCTTTCGGTTATGAGGATAATGTAAGATTCTCTATAGAAAACACTTTTCACCAGAACCTAAGATATAATCCTATAGGGGGATACCAAGAACTAGGATTAGGTAGTAGAGCTCAGCACAGGATTATTATCAATCAGGAAGGCTATCCTGTAACTACCAGGGATTTTGTTATTGATTCTACAACATTGACTGCCAATGTTGATGTCAGGCTTTATAGGACTACTACCCCTCAAGGAGGCACATTAAGGGTTAACGTATTTTCTTCTGAAGGAAGAATACCATTGCCTACTGCAAGAGTATCATTAAGGTATGGGGATGACTGGATAGCAAGGGATATAGCGCCAGGAACAATAATACCCAACCTAATAATACAGAGAACTTATACTATTATAGTAGAATCTGACAATATGAGTCAGAGGATTACGCAGGCGCCAATAACAGGTAAAGAAAACACTGTAAACATATACTTGTTTCCTGAAGGATTCTTGTCATGAACCCCTAACGATAGTAGCAAGATATCCTTCCAGCTGGATATACTCGTCAGAGCCTTCCACAAGCCTATATTCTGCTTCTGCAAGCCTCTCCAAAAATTGCATCTTAGTCCTCTGTTCAATATCCATGGCCAATAATTCCTTGTGTATCTGTCTTACCATGTCAAATCCTGAAAGACCATAATCAAGCATTATCCTTAACAATTTTTCTCTTGCCTTAATAAAATCCTTATTAATAGCATGCACTAGCATCTCCTTTACTTCTTTAGGCTCGGCTACTGCAGCTACCTCATATAATAGTTCAGGAGTTATCTTGGATGATGCTGCAGCAGACGCTTGGAGTATGTTTTCTACCCTCCTACAATCCCCCTCACTAATGCTTATTAGGGCTTCTATAGCATCATTACTGATAGTGAGATTTTCAGACTTGACTATTCTGTCTATTAATGACTTAACATCTGCAGGATTTAATGGCTTAAACCTGAATATGGCGCATCTAGACTGTATAGGCTCTATTATCTTAGAAGAATAATTGCATGCCAGTATGAATCTGCAAGTACTCGTATAGTTCTCCATAGTCCTCCTAAGAGCCTGCTGCGCCTCCCTAGTAAGAGCGTCAGCCTCATCCAAATATATTATCTTGAAAGGAGCGTCTCCTATAGCCTTGGTCCTCGCAAAATCCTTTACTTTAACCCTGACTATGTCTATGCCCCTCTCATCAGAAGCGTTAAGCTCTAAGAAATTCTGGCGCCAGTCATCACCATACAATTCCCTTGCTATAACCAATGCTAACGTAGTCTTACCTATCCCCGGAGGACCTGCAAAGAGTACGTGAGGCATGTTCTTTCTTTCAACAAAATGCTTAATCCTCACAATAATGTCTTCCTGGCCTATCATCTCACTAAAAGAATGGGGCCTGTACTTCTCAGTCCAGAGCAAATGGTCCATGAATAATGCGGTATTATGGGATTATTATAAAGCTTTGGTAATAATTTTGGAAAGGTTATAAAATGGTTAATACTAACCTGATATGTATGATTATCGGAGTTCTGTCTGACACACACGATCATGTAGAAGAAACAAAGAAGGCCATAAAATTGCTAATAGATAATGGTGCCGAGCAGATAATACATTGCGGTGACTTTTGTGCGCCTTTCATGATGGACTTATTTGCAGAATATAACATTACATTCCACTGCGTATTTGGAAATATTGATGACAGGCATCTTACCACCCTAAAGGCATCCTCTCACAAAAACATAGTATTGTATGGGGATACTGCAGTAATAGAATTGGACAATAAAAAGATATTCGCATGCCATTATCCCGATATAGGATTGATGGCAGCCAAGAGCGGTGAATATGATATAGTATTCTATGGTCATACCCATGTCCATAAGGTTGATACTATAGGACAAACTCTATTGGTAAATCCAGGGGATGTAATGGGAAGATTTAATGATCCTGGAATAATATTATATGATACTAAAAAAAGTACGGTTAACAGAATAAATATTGGACAGTGAACTATGATGGAATATTATGATATAGGAAACAGTAAGATGCCTAGCGTGGGTCTTGGGACTTGGCAGTTGACAGGAAAAGAATGCACTAAAGCAGTAGAGAATGCTATAAGAATAGGATACAAGCATATAGACACTGCTGACGCTTACAGTAATCATAATGAAGTAGGACTGGCATTAAGAAACACTCCAAGAGAAGAATTATTCATTACAACTAAAGTATGGAGGACAGACATTGCCAGACAAGACCTTATAAGCTCTGGTAAGAGAGCATTGCAAGAACTGGGAATAGAATATATCGACTTGTACTTGGTGCACTGGCCCAACAAGGATATTCCTATGGAAGAGACTTTTGAAGGATTATTGTTTCTTAAAAAAGAAGGGCTAATAAAAGAATTCGGAGTGTCAAACTTTACTATCAATCATCTTGACAAGGCCCTTAAAATAACAGACGAGGTAAGAGTTAACCAAGTAGAATTCCACCCATTATTTTATCAGAAAGACTTATTGGATTACTGTAACAAGAATAATATTAGGCTGACAGCATACAGCCCCATAGGAAGGGGTGAAGCTTTAAAGCATCCTGTAATAAGAAAGATTGCAGAAGAAACAGGTCATACTCCAGCGCAAGTGTGCTTGTCATGGATATTATCCAAAGGAATATGCGTGATACCAAAGAGCGGGAGCGATGAAAGGCAGCTCGAAAACATAGAATCAGCAGGCATAGTATTAGAAGAAAAGCACATCAAACAAATAGATGATATCAGGAAGACACATTATCAAAGGATGATTAATCCTGGTTTTGGGGAGTTCTAATCCTTGTACAACAAGCATATTCTTTAATAAGAAATACAAGATTCTTGCGAATAATCAACAACCCCGCCCTAAAGAGCGCGGTATGTTGGAGTTAATGGTCAAACTGCTATCGGCCTCAAGACCGAGGTATCAACCCATTAACAATGAATAATAATCCTTATTAATCCCAAAAACTTACATGCATGTATGGAAGACACTATCATCATAAAAAAAGAGGCCATAAAAGACCTTGTACGCATAAAGGAAGAATTTGATCTTGTTGTAGAATCATTGGAGCTTATGTCTGATCCTAAGTTTGTAGAATCTTACAATAATGCAAGGAAACAGATTCGTGAAAGGGATTTTGATGACTGGGACTAATTATAATGTTATTTATACACATTCTTTCTGTGTCCAATATCTACTACGAGAACGAGCAGTTTGTCATGCTCCAAATCAATAATCAGCCTATAATCTCCTACTCTAAACTTGTATGATTTTTCTCCGACCATCCTCCTAAGGTATGCTTCGGGTCGAATCCTCAGTTTTTCTAATGCGAGTATTATTCTCTCCCTAATACTAGAATCCAGCTTATCAATATATTTTTCTACTCTTTTAGACAATACTATTTCATACACGAGCAAGGCACCTCATACTATGCTCATATTCATAATTATAATTCATGTGCCCATCTACTCAATATTGTATTTCTTCTTAAGATCAGACAATGTTATGTATTTTCCTTCGGCAATCTCCTTTCTTGATAATGCAATGTCTCTTTTGGTTTGTTCTGACAACTCTTTAGTATCTTCTATAATGTTCCAGATTACCTCTTCATATGTTTCCCTGCTATAAAGCTTCATCTTGTTTAGCTCTTTTTGGAGTTCAGAGCTTATCTGAATGGTTGTTGATTCCATAGTAAACTATAAGTTACTATAGTATATAAATATTTCGTTATCATATTGCCTAATAAGATAGAACTATATGATATTATTCAGGAACACAACAGATACAAGGGCATCTCGTGCCGTGAACTTCAGCGTACAGTACTGTGCCTTCAGGACAAGTATCACCAAGCAGAGTATTGATTATTTCGCCCCCTCTCCTAGTGCACTGGCTATAAGATATGCTGTCATAACCATAAACAGTACCTGCAAGATTATAATACCATGAAAAGAATAATAAGAGCAGAACAACGAGAACGACTGAAAGGATTATGATAATCCTTTTCATTCTATTTGACCTATATTATGTCCTCTTCGGATACAATAAGGAAGTCTTCCATCGCGACTACTGCTGAGAATGGGAGCAATAGCTTACCACTGCTATCGTGCTCCAAGTCAAGCCTTCTCGCATACTCTGTAGGCTCTTTGAGCACCAAGTGAATCAGCTCTCCTGACTTCACCTCAAAGATAATGTCAGCTACTCTTCCGAATAGCTTGCCTGATTTGGAGACTACCTTTTGGTCTAATAATTGCTTCCCGTTCTTGGTTTCCTGTGCCATATTGTTCCCTCATGCGAATATGAATATTACTATTATAGAGTCAACACCTTTATTTAAATCTTTGGTGGTTAGAAACGATAAACAGCCATTCATCATCATAAAGGGACATATAATAACGCCAGAAACAAGCTTTATATAGGATTTATGGTATATGAGTGTAAAGATGAAAAATAAGCACATTATTTTAGTGTTCATACTAGTCATGGTGCTAGCTTCCGCCTGCGGAGCACCTATAGACAAAGAACCACCATATACGCCCCCTGCTCCTATTCCTGATAATGATATGATAAACCATACAAATGACAGTCCTGATAATAAGACATTATCCAATAATACCAAGAACATTGCAGATTATGGCGCAATAGCAGATGGGATTACCGATGACACTCTTGCAATACAGAAGGCTTTAGATTCATTAGAGCCTGGAGATACACTATTGTTTAACGGAGGAACACACATATACTCTGACAAGCTGCTTATAAATACAACTAATGTAACGCTTCAAGGCCGTAATACAACACTTCTCGCGGCGAATGAAAAACAGGCGCTTTGGATAGCGTCTCCGCATGTAAAAATAATCGGTTTTAATCTCATATCAGATTTTGATCTTCCCAGAACAGCTGAGCCAATAATGTCACACATAGTAGTAGACCTGGTAGAAGGCGTAGTAATAAAAGACAATTATATAGAGGGAGGAAGAGAGACGGGCATGATGATATTTGGCGGGAGAGGAATAGTCATAGAGAACAACATAGTAAAGAACACAAAGTCTGACGGGATACACCTTACAGATGGGACCAAAGATGGCCTGGTAGCAAATAACACAGTAATAGGCACGGGTGATGATGGGATAGCCGTAGTAAGCTACATGGTACACGGGACCATCTCAAGGAAAATAACAATAGAAAATAACAATGTAAGCAGCACTACATGGGGCAGGGGAATTACAGTAGTAGGAGGGGAGGATGTTATTATTAGAAAAAATAACGTATACAATACTTCTGCAGCAGGGATATACTTAGCTAGCGAATGGTATTTCAACACATACGGAGTCAGGAATGTAATAATAGACTCCAATAATGTTAGTTATGCAAACTATTTGACTGAAGTTGACAATGGAGGAATCTTGACATTAGGAGAGAGTGGTACTGGCATATATAAAGGCGAAGAGATAGACTTGATGATACATAACGTAACAATAAAAAACAATATCGTATCCTATACTATAAGCGGACCTGCACACATAAGAAACGTCTTCAACTACACAAGAAATCTTACCGTAATAAACAATACAATAATAGGTCGAGATAATAAGAAACCAATAGACCTAATGCTTGAAGAAGGTTACATACGCAACGGGAACACCTATAATGGCATGCCAATAGACTAGATTCTTATATAAAATTTGATTAATCATCCTTATAGAACGCAAACCATATAAAAAGCAGGGTATAATCAGTATTATGGAAAAATCCACAGGCAATGCAGTAATAGATAACAGTCAAGAAATACTTACCCGAGAAGACATGGACAGTCTCATAAAATCAAAGAAACCTGGAGAAATAAGGGCGTATTGTGGTTATGAGCCTTCAGGCCCCATACATTTAGGACACTTGGTTACTATAATGAAGCTAAAACAACTGCATGATGCAGGAATAAAAGTAACAGTATTATTGGCAGACTATCATGCATGGCTAAACAGGAAAGGAGACTGGGAATTCATACATAACGAAGCCAAAAGATTGGAAGAGACTATAAGGAGATTAGGACTAAGTAATGCAGACTACATACTAGGAAGCTCATACCAAAGGTCCACAGAATACTTTGATGACATACTCGTATTAGGATTGCAGGCGAGCATTAAACGCGGTATTAGGAGCATGGAGATGATAGCAAGAGACTATGAGCATGCAAGGATAAGCCAGATATTCTATCCTCTAATGCAGATAGCAGACATTAAACACCTCAATATAGACATAGCAGTAGGAGGAATGGAGCAAAGAAAAATACATGCTCTAGGAAGAGAGATAGGAAAGAGCATAGGAAAAGAGAGCTTCATAGCAATACACACCCCTCTAATAACAAGCCTGCTTGGCGAGGGCAAAATGTCATCAAGTATTCCTGATTCTAATATAAGCCTTAACGATAATGATGAAGAAATTAAAAGGAAGGTTAACAAGGCACACTGCCCTGCAAATTCATTAGAGAACAACCCCGTACTAGAAATAGCAAAATATGTAATATTTCCTAACAAGAAAAATACAATAATCAAAAGGGAAGAGAAATACGGGGGAGACTTATTACTGGACTCTTATGACATGCTCGCAGAAGAGTATGTAAAAGGACTGCATCCGCAAGACCTAAAAAGAATGGTAGCAGAAGAACTTATAGATATTATAGGTAGGGGAAGATGAGTATAGCACTAAAGAACATGAAAGAGTATGACAGCAAAATTACTGCAATAAAGCATATACTGGCACTATTGGAATGGGACCAACAGACAAAAATGCCTTCTAAAGGCATAGAAGAGAGGTCCAAACAGATATCGCTAATAAGCACGCAGTATCATGAAATGCTAACATCCCCAGAGTTTGCCCATAGCGTCAATGCTCTAAAGAAAAAAAATGTGTATGACAGCCTAAAACCTATAGAAAAGGACATGGTACGAAGGTATGACAGGCTGATATCAAGGAAACAGAAGATACCATTATCGCATGTAAGAGAGTATTCTAAGCTAGTCTCAGAATCGCTGTATCATTGGGAGACTGCGAAAAAGAAGAATAATTATGCAATATTCAAGCCCTACCTAAAGAAGATTATAGATATGAAAAGAAAAGAGGCAAATTATATTGACCCTAAAAAAAATCCTTATGAAGTATTGCTGGACGAGTATGAAGAGGGAATGCAGGTAGAAAGGCTTGACTATGAGTTCTCAAAACTGAAAGGGGGTCTTACAGTATTGTCAGAAAAGATAAGAAAGGCAAAAAATCATAATGAAACAAAAAAATATTCGGATAAGATAAAGAACTTGAAGATTTCTAGAGTAGAATTAGAACGCATTAGCAATAATATCGCTTCAATAATACTAAAAGACAAGGATAGGTATAGGATAGACAGTTCAATGCACCCGTTCACAGCTACCATGGGACTTGATGATGTTAGGATTACAACAAAATATGATAACGTTCATTTTTGTATAGGCTCTACGATACACGAGGCAGGCCATGCATTATACGAACTGTCATTCGACCCCGCCCTTAGAGGGACAATTCTTGCAGACGCTCCAAGCCTTGGAATGCACGAGTCACAGTCACGATACTGGGAGAATCATGTAGGACTAAGCATGGGATTCTGGAAGGCAAACTATAATCTAATAAAAAAGCATCTTGGGAATATGACACTGAAACAATATTATAATGGGATAAACCATACCGAACCAAGCCTAATAAGAGTTGAGAGTGACGAGGTAACATACTGCCTTCATATTATAATAAGATACGAGCTGGAAAGAGGTCTTATGGAAGGAACGATTAGCGTTAACGATCTTCCAGAATTATGGAACACAAAGTATAAGACATTATTAGGATTAAAGCCGAAAAGAAACGATGAAGGAGTATTACAGGA
>JBLKOQ010000044.1:0-4167 GCA_047602885.1 Candidatus Woesearchaeota archaeon
AAACTTATTATAGTCTGCTCATCTATAGTCACCAGGTGGCCTGGCGCCTTAATCTTAGTATTTCCTATCACGATGTGCTCGTGGGTTATGAACTGTCTTGCCTGTTCCATGCTCTTGGCTAATCCCTGCCTATATACTATTGTCTGCAACCTTCTTTCTAGTATGTCATGCAATGTTAATGTCAATACATCATCCAGTCTTGACTCTGGCTTGAGCATTCCAAGCCTTCTCAGCCTTAATAACAGGTTCTCTTCTTCTACTACTGATTGTGCTGCGAGCGTGGAAGAAAGCTTCTTTGCCTGCGTCCTGAACCTCCTTAGGGTTGATTGTGCCCTCCACAATTCTTTCTTGTTTTTCAACCCATAAGCCTTTATTAGCGGCTCTTCAGCTTCTAACCTCTCTTTCTGCCATGGATGGTTAGGCGTGGCATACTTCTTCCTCCTCTTTTTAGGGTCTCCCATTATTTATTCACTTCTTTTTCTTCTTGACTCCTGTGGCTTTACCTTTGTTTCGCCTGAAGTTGGATCTTGTCTTTTGTCCTCTTAGTGGGAGTCCTGCCTGATGCCTTCCTCCCTTGTATGATTTTAGCTTCTTCATTCTCCTAGTGTCTTTTTCTATGCTAAATATGAGGTCTGACTGGAATACGTGTATGTCTGCACCTGTCTCATAGTCTTTTCTCCTGTTAAGCATCCATCCAGGTAGGCTTTCTGGGAGTTCTTCCATCTTCTTTTCTATGATTTCTATTTCTGCTTCTGATAATTCACTTACTTTCTTGTCTTTAGGCATTCCTATCTCATGTAGTACTCCATTAGCGATAGAATGTGACACTCCCTTCACTTTTCTTAGAGCGTATAATACTTGTTTCCTTCCGTCCAGGTCTGTATTGAATACTCTGACTATTTGCACTTGCCTTGTAGGCGCTTGTCCCTGGTATGTTCCTTTCTTCCTCATTATGATCCACTTGTATTGCTCCGAGAATGAGAACGCTTCTGTAACCCTGGATGCGCTCTTATGAACTCGGGCTAATTATGAAGGGATAATAAGAACGGTTTATAAAGATATGTTTTATAATTCGCTTGTATTGGGCCATGACATATGTCACTGCTATGCGCTCTTGTTTTGGGCGTCATTTAGATAATGGTGCTTCCTATGGTTGATAATCATATCTTAATTGTCTTATGTGAGTAACCATGAGATGAGCGAATACTACTCGCCAATAAAGGACGATAAGACTTTAATGACTGCATAGTAGCAACAAAACGAAAGACTTATTAATGCAAACATTTAACCTATAAATATGAAAGTTCCAAAACAATCACTAATTGATGATTTATCCTCAGAACAGATTGCGATCATAGAACAAAGAATGAGACCTTACCAGTGTTCTCTGAATGGTTTTCTTAACAGAACCGAGAGTTTGAGAGAGGTTATTGAAGCCGATGCTGAAGTCCTCAGGCGGCACGGGATAACTCATAAACAAGTTGGAGATAGATTGGAATCTTTGGTTGGTCAAGCATCCAGACAGTGGGATTTAGCACAAATAGCAGGAGGGCGTTACGGTGAAGCGCAAAGAAAAGGTACTTTAGTAGAAGATTATTTTAGAGTTGCCGGAAAGACTTTTAGTGGAATTCAACCATGCCCCTACTTTGATGAATCACACCCCGCAGCGGTTAGATTTAATCGTACTTTACACACTTGCGGCTCTGGGAGTCGTGATTATATTATTATAAACGAGAAGCGTGGAACAGCAATTCAATTTCCAGAATTAATGTCTCACCTTGTTAGAGATCATCACTTTTTTGAAGGAAGCACCCCATACAGGTTAAATCCTGAAGACGCAGTAAACGTTTTAGAGTTAAAACCTGGAGTTGATTATACTCCTAAAACCGAAACAGAAATATTATGGCAGCTAGGAGCAGCAACAGCAAATCCAGATATGGATTTTGAGGGTAGTAAAGAGATAATGAACTCTGCTAGAAAAACTACAGATCTTGCTCCTGGAGTCAAACTCTATATTGCAGGGGATAATGGCTTAATAGTGGCAGAGGAACCTTTTTCTCTAGAAGAACCACTTAGAATAGATGGTGCAGAAGCATATATAAACATACTCCTTGCTCCCGGTCAGAACATATTATATAAAACTGAAAACGAGTATGTAGTTGGTTGAGAAAACTGCTCTTTTTTAATGTTGACATTCCTCTTATTAGTCTGGCAGTAAAATAATATGTGATAATTGTCGATTATTTCTGTTTGGGTTATTTATTAGTTGAAAACAATGTATGCCGTAGTGACATATGTCACTGTATTATACACTTTTTGTATTATCATCTATTATAATAAATGGATAATAGTCTACCATATTATGGAAAGACAGGACAAGCATGACAATAATAGTTATACTATGGTCCACAGGGATGATTTGAGTGATATAGTCAGGCAGAAGGTAAGTGAAATTGACAGTATTACGCATGTTTTTTCTCCGCACTCCTATCCTGTCAGGGGAGGTTTTGACAGTTACGCTGTAGTATTTGGAGACTATCCTTTGCATACAAGAAAGCTTAACATGCTTAGTGCGGAATTATCGGATGCTTTCAAGACAAGAGTGTTATTGGGCGAAAAATCGTATCAGCTTGCTGCCGTGCCCCCACATAAGTTTCCAGTGAACTATAGCGACAATCCTAATAGGAAGGCTGCCAATTACAGGATTCCTATGGGAGATGAGTCTTTAGAGAGGATGTTTATCGCACAAGTGATCCCTTTCAAGGAACTCAAGTTTCCTCATAGCAAATACTATAATATTTCAGACAGTATAGAAGCAGTGCATCATGCAATATCGGAACTGGGAATGACAGATGCCAATACATTAGTTAGGCCTGCAAGAGTGTTGGGTAGGCCTTCAACAATGCAGGAAGCAGAGATATGGGATATTATCGTAGAATACTGTAACATATATTCCATAGATGCACGGGTAATAAAACCGGACCTCTCTAAATACAACTAGTTTTATAAACAGCAATGCAGGCCTACCGATAATAGCCTTTATCATAGGATTGCCCTTGTGGGACTATGATAGTATGATTGCGGGGCGATAATACGCATGAATGCTAGTTCTAGCATTTTATGCAATAATAATATAGGTGAATAGGATGTCAGAAGAGCCATTGTTAATACCGAACGAGACATATCTCAAGGCAGGAGTCCATATAGGAACTAAGTTCAAGACAAAATATATGGAGCCTTATATATTCAAGATAAGGCCTGATGGTCTGGCTGTACTCAACATGTCGAGCATTGACGAGAGGCTTAAGGCAGTGTCCACATACCTTTCCAGCTATGAGCCTAAAGACATTTTGGTAGTTGCGAGGAGAGAGAATGCATGGAAGCCCGCAGTCCTTTTCGGCAGGATGACGGGCGCGAGAGTGGTTACTGCAAGGTATCCTCCTGGAATGCTTACCAATCCGAACCTTGAAGGTTTTTTTGAGCCTAAAGTATTGGTCGCTACTGATCCTTGGCCTGACAGGAACCCTATAAAGGATGCCAAGAAGATGAACATTCCTGTAGTCGCATTCTGCGATACAAATAATACTACCCAGGATATTGACGTTGTAATGCCATGCAACAATAAGGGAAAGAAGTCGCTAGGCTTAGTATTCTACTTGTTGGGCAGGGAGTATATGCTCAAAAGAGGCCTTATTAAGAAAGAAGAGGATCTGCCATATAAGATAGATGATTTTATGGAAGAGCAGTAATATGCTATTCTGTATTATAGGAGATGGTTTGTATGCAGCAAGGATTGGCAGGCCATATAGTAGGCAGGATTCCTTACTGGTACAAGCCTAATGAGAGCGTTTTATCGGTCTCTCAAGACATAATATCAGACAATCTTGGCAGGTTTGTTGATTCCAGCAATGAAATGTTCGTATACGGTCATGATATTGGGGAGGCGGTCAAAGAAAGTCATCCTCTTATCAAAGCATATACTAATAAGGATGAAGGTCTCGTTAGGAGTATAGTGGCGGGAATGGTTAGGGATTCATTGTCAGGAGACAATAATAACAGTCAAGGCGGTCTTGATGATACTCTTAGGAATTATGGCAGGAGAATAGGTGTTCAAGAGCCCGTATTTGTTGCAGACATCCAGAGGCCGAGCGATGCTCTTATGAGATT
>JBLKOQ010000012.1:0-28896 GCA_047602885.1 Candidatus Woesearchaeota archaeon
CCACTGCCAAAAGTCATGTCCATGGCTTTTGTTGTTCCTCTAAGAATGTATGATGCTGTACCCATAGTTCCTCCTACGGGCATCGGCTGTCCTACATCCCTGTAGGCTTTGGGAACTTCTATTCTTCCAGGACCAAAAGCCCTAGTGCTCCCTTTCCTATGAACCAACAGTTTTCTTGTCTCTCCCATAATATCATGCTCTTCTATTTTTGCAGTATTATGAGCTACTTCATACAATGTTCTTATGCTATCACTATTAATGTTCATGATTTTAGCGAATGCCTGCCTGGTTAGGTGTGCTATCATCTGCCTGTTTGCAAAAGCAGCATTGCTGGCAGCTCTTACTGCCCCAAGATAGTCTTGTCCTTCACTGCTTTTGATAGGAGCGCCCAACAGTTCTTTATCGGCTATACTAATATTATATTTTCTGACAGCATTAGACATTATTTGGAGATAATCGCTTCCTACTTGATGTCCTAGTCCCCTGCTACCACAGTGTATGCTTATAACCACTTGTCCTTCGCTAATACCATAAGCTACTGCAGCCTTATCATCATATATCTCATCTACATACTGCACTTCTAGATAATGGTTCCCGCTGCCCAGTGTTCCTACCTGGTTTAGGTTTCTTTGCTTAGCTTTTTGGCTTACAGCCTTGATATTGGCTCCTATGATTTTTCCGTTCTCTTCAATATATTCTAGGTCGTCTTTTATTCCATAACCCTTACCAACTATGTATTCTGCCCCTCCTAACAATAGGCTTTCCATATCCTTTAGTGTTATAGTCATCTTTCCTGGAGCTCCAAGACCGGCAGGAACACTATTATAGAGTTCTTCTGCAAGAGCCTTCTTTAATGGTATTATGTCTTTTAGGAACAGTTCTGTTTTCATTATTCTGACACCGCAGTTAATGTCAAAACCCACTCCTCCTATGAGTATTAATCCTTTGTCTATGTCAAACGCAGCCACTCCTCCTATAGGAAAACCGTATCCTGGATGTATGTCTGCCATTGCAAGAGCGTATCCTACTATGCCCTGGATGCCTGCAACATTCTCTAATTGTTTTAGAGCGTTCCATTCGTTCCCACTGCTTTCTATCAGAGGCCCTATAATATCATTATTACCGTATATTCGCGCAGGCACTATCATGCCATTTTTCTTGAAAGAATAGTATCCTTCCCCTTGAGTAAGCTCATAGTCATTATCCATAATCGTAGTAGCATTATTATGCTTATATAAGTTATCTGTTATAAGGCTCTGTAGAAAAAGTGTGCGGCAGCCGTCAGCTGGAGCAAGAACCCCTGTTCTTGCTGGACGCTGATGGGCCGGGGGATGCCCCCTACGGGGTGGCGCATAGCACACTTTTTCGTATGTTTTCTAGAGAGCTTTGTCATAATAAGGGAGTATAGTCTGGTTTTTTATTATGGGATAAGCATTGTATCCTGCTTTTCTTAGCTTTGCTGCAAACCTAGCACTATGGCCATGGAAAGTATATATCCTTTGAGGATCGCACTTTCTTATGAATTCTATCATGCTAGGATAATCGGCATGGTCGCTTAGTGCAAACGCCTCGTCCAGTCTCAGCCTATGCTTGTATGAAGGGTCTATAGCCCATCCAGTAACGCCTACCTGCTTATATTCTCCCATCCTATCATTTCCTATATGGACTCTTGCATTATCCGTTTCGTTCTTGTAATGCAATCCTAATAGGTCGTTTATCTTCCTAATCTTTTCTGTAACGCTAAACAGTATGTTGTTCTCTTCCATAAGATGGCATAATTCTTGCGCCTTACCATAAGGGTATGCGTGGAATTGTACTCTTCCATTGTCCTTGGCATAATCTGCAATTTCCCTTAATATGCTGCTATGCTTTGGAAATATGTATTTCTCGTCTGCAAAAGTGGATTCTATTATTAGTGTGTTGCATCTTATTGGTTTTGCCCGGCCACAATAGCTATTAACAGTCCTAAAATCACCAGTATACAATATTCTTTGGTCACTATAATAGAACATCTTCGATCCTATAGTATGCCCGGCATCCATCATAGTAATGCCATCCATAATGTTCTTGTGTATGCTGTCTTCCAGTTTCTTCCTGCTAAGCCTATGGGTTACTATGCTCATGGTCTTATCGCTTGCTATCACAGTCTTTTTTCTGATAGTGGAGGGTATATGATCGTAATGGGCATGGCTTATCATGATATTGTTTGTCCCGTTAGCACTGGGTATTACATCACCGTTTTGTGCGTCTATAGTGAATATCCCGTCGATAGAATACTTCATGTCATAAAATGCCCTAGTCCAATTTATAAAACTATAGTAATAGTTATAATATATAGAAAAAAGTTTTGTATAAGCATTATTATTTTTTTGCTACCTTTTCTTCTTTCATAACCTGTTTTGCTATCATGAATACGACGAATGCTATTATGATAAAGTTAATGGTAGATGCGAGAAATGCTCCCCATGATATCAGTCATAAGACCCCTATTTTACTGATCTAGTATAATTATATTAAGCGTTTTATCTCACTATTATTATACATCTATTATTATCTGTACGCACGTATCATCATTCTCTTCCCATACTTTAAGACCGCTATAAGTTGCTGCTTTAGGTTCTGTTCTGAGTTCATGCTTTTCAGCGTCTATCTTTTCTCCTGACAACACACCTTCTAATATAATCATTCCATTATCTTCATGGATAGCATATTCGTGTTTGCTGTAGAATGCGTTGTTGATGCTTGTGATGCTAATAATTTCGTTCATTAGAGCTGCAAACAATTCTTCATAGTTATTCCCCTTGACTATGATATTAGTGGTTTCATGCAATAAAATGCTTTCAGGATTGCACATTATACTGCATAATGCTATACTGGCCTCCTGAAATGCCTCTATAATAGTATTTCCGCAGGCCTTAATACCTACTTCGCTCTGATGCTCCAATAACTCATACATATAATATTCACTTTAATCAGGTTTACACGATACAATTTCATATATATAACAAAAAAAAGTTTACAATATTTTTTTAGCCGTTATTGTTGTTTTACTCTTCTTTTTCTATTGATTCTTCTTCAGTACCTTCATCCTGAGGCTCTTGCTCTTGAGTCTCCTCAACCAGCTCTTCTTGAGGTTCTTCTATGATTTCTACAACCATTCCATTATCCTCTTCCATTCCATTATCGTCTCCTATGGTAATGACTATTTCTTCTTGAACGTCATTTATTCCGGCAGAATAATGGTACACTACATTAGTATTGTCTCTAAGATCCTGGATATATTCCATCACAATCTCATTGTACTTTTCTCCTCTTATCATATCCTCGAGTTCTCCTCTTACCTCTTCCAATGTAACGTTCTGCTCTTCCAGGCCAAACATGGCATAGAGACCCAAGACTTCTTCTTCAGTAACTTCTATGTCATCGCCTATCTGGCTGTCCAGAAACTCTTGTATGAGGACTTCCTCGCTAATCTGCTTCATAGCCTCTTCTTCTGTAAATCCGAACATACTTACATACTGCTCGAAGGTCATTCCTTGAGATAAGGCCATTTCTGTAATAAAACTTACCTGCTCTTCTACTATCTCCTCGTCCGCTACAAAACCTTGCCTTCTGGCTTCACCAAGCAATAATTCTAAAGGCACAATTTGTCCTTCGATGAATTCGTCGAGGCTGTACATTTGCCTTACTTCGCTGTCAAGCTCCATATATTGTGCATTTAGCTCTCCGTAAGTGAAATCCCTGTCTCCTATAGTAAGGTATACTGTATTAGGATCCATTGTAAGAGTTCGGTTTTCTTCTATGTCATCTACCAGTTCTCCATTGCCGTTGTCTGTAATGACTTGTTCTGACTGCAACTGCCATACGAGCACTACTATTGCCACTACTGCGAGTAGTGCAAGGAATATCCTATCCCATCTTGCTTTCTTTTTTGCCATTTTAATGCTGCCTCCTACAATTCTGACGCTGTAAGCACGGTTATATGATCTTCGTCCCTGCCCTGCGTCTTCTTGTCCAATCCGACTATGCAAGCCACATTTCCTGCCTTTGCCAGCCGTATCATGTCTCTGGTTATAGTCTCGTCTATCACGAGAGCGTATGTCTCATTAATATCTTTTAGTGTGGATTCAAGCTCTGATAACGGCACTTTTCCTAATATGTTGATATTCTCGTCAACAAAAAATACTGCTTTTGTTCCTATAAGGTCTTCTATCATGCCCTTGAATTTTTCCTTGTCCTCACTGCTAATGTCAGCCTGCCTCTTTTTCTCGTATTGTTTTCTTTGGCCTTGGTCATGCTGCTGTCTGTCCTGCCTTTGTCTCCTGCCATTCTGGTAGTCCCTCTTTTGCGTTCTGGAATGTTCCCTTGAATCCTCTCTTGAACCCAGTTCGAGCTTGGCCTGCTCTGCAGCTATCTTTCCTCTAAGAGCCTTGTGTATCTCTTTTTTGGTGAGCTCTTCTACTTCTTTGCCGTCAGGAGCTCTTGCAACAAAATCGAATTCTGTAGTATCGAATAGTTCTTTTAGGATTAGGTCTCCACCTCTGTCGCCATCAAGGAATGCTATTATAGTCTTCTTCTTAGAAAGCTCTTTTATAGTGTCTGGTACTGACGTTCCGTTCATTGCTATTGCGTTCTTAAAACCGTATTTTAGCAGGTTAATAACGTCCGCTCTTCCTTCCACTATCATTACCTCATCGGACTCTTCTACCGCTGGTCCTGCAGGAAGCCTTTCTTTACCGTAAGTCTGTATTTCCATTACTCTTACTGCCGCTGTGACCTCATCTGCGAGTTCCTGGCTGTCAGGCATAGTAAGGTCCATCATAGTCCTCAACAGCTCTTTGGCCCTATCTATAACCATGCTCCTCTTTGATATCCTAACATCTTCTATCTTTTCTACCTTAACTCTTGCATTACAAGGGCCTATCCTCTGTATGATTTCCAGTGAGGCTCCTATAATGCTGGTCTCTGCCTTGTCAAGGCTTGAAGGTATTACTATGTCTCCTGAAGTCTTGCCATTCTTAGTTTCCAGATTGACTTCTATTCTTCCTATTCTCCCAGACCTTTGTAGCTCTCTAAGCTCTAATTCTGAGCCTACTAGGCCTTCTGTCTGTCCGAATATTGCTCCTATAACGTCAGGCCTGTCTACGACTCCTTCTATCGTTATACTCGAGTGTATTATGTATTTTGCTGATACTGGGCTAATTTTAGCCATTCTTATTCCCTCCATATTCTTTGGGAAAACATCCAGAAGTCAGTCTATATCGTCTCTTCTGCTGCCCTTGCATTATTCTTATTGTTGTTTTTCATGGGCGATTCCTTGTGAGCGATGATTGTGCTTTCGGATTGTTTTCCTGTGATTTTGTATCTTTTTCCGGATTATTATATTATATTCCGTTAGGTATGGTTATTACGATGTCCTTTATATAGCTTATTCAATAATGGATTGTATTATACTAATTACTATCTTGGTTTTTGGCAAAGAATGCCGTATTATATAATATAAAATATATTATAAAAACCTTATTGAGTAATATAAATACTATAAAATACATAATAGAGTGGTATATGATATGGTGGTATGAAAGAAATGTCGAGCCCGGAGCACTAACTCCCTAGTTCACTGCTCGGCATTCGCCTATAGCTCCCCAAGGTACTCTCGTGCCGGGCCCATATATAAGTATAGTATGGATTGTTATAAGGGTTTGCAATATCCACTACCATTGATTTATAATATCTTCCAGGTCAGCATACATGGATTCGCTTTCAATCATCTTTTCATCCAGTTGAGCTAATAATCGTTGTAGTTTGTCAGTAGTATTGTCCATTCTTTGCTCTTCTGCCATAATGAAATCAAACAATTTTTGATAATGAGCAAATAGGGGATTATGTTTAGATGAGTATCTATTTCGCTTTGGTTCTTCTTGTGATGGTCTAGTAGTTGTTCTTGGTCTGTTTTTTGCTGTTCCATGCTCAGTTTTTGGTTTTGATTCTCCATTTCCAGATGCATGTCTATTTGTAGCTTGTGCTGTATCATATTGTGCTTTCTTTGCTGGGTCAGATAATACTTCGTAGGCCTGTCCTATTGACACAAAATTCTCGTGCGCCAGTCTTGGATCACGATGATTTCGGTCTGGGTGATGGGCTTTTGCTGCTCTAATATATGCTGCTTTTATTTGTTCAGCTGTCGCAGTAGTATGTAAATTTAATCGTTCATAATAGTTATGTGTTTGGTAAGGTTCCATAATGTGTATATGTTTTCTTTGCTTAAATAACTTTCTATTATTAACTACTATGTAGGAATAACATTATAATAATGTTAGTGGATTGTCCCCATCTAATCCTTTGCCTTCTCAATCTTTCCAGGTATATGCGCTTTGCAATAAGCATTATTAGGATTCTTACTAAAATAGTCCTGATGGTATTCTTCTGCCTCATAGAACTTTATGAGCGGAACCAATTGTGTTACTATGGGCTTGCTGTATTCTGACTGTATGCTTTTTATGTATTCTTCCGCTGTTTTCTTCTGGCTCCATGAATTATAGAGTATTATTGACCTGTATTGACTTCCAATATCATAGCCTTGCCTGTTCTTTGTAGTAGGATCATGTATCTTATAGAATAATTCCAGTATTCTGGTTAAGCTGACTATTGCATCGTCATATTCTAATCGTACTACTTCAGCATGCCCTGTAAGACCAGTACAGACCATCTTATAGCTCGGACTATCCTTATGACCCCCAGCATACCCGCATATGCTATTAGTGATTCCAGGAACAGTCCTGTATACTGAATCCAGGCACCAGAAGCATCCTCCCCCTAATACTATGGTATTGTCATTATCTTTTGGTATGAACCTTAATGAGAGGGAATTAACGCAGTGCCGCGTATTCCTCGGAGTCATGAATTCCCCATAGAATACGTGGCCCAAATGAGCATCACATTTGCTACATAGTATTTCTATCCTAAGCCCGTCCATCTTCTTTTTTAATGCTCCTTTAATAGCTCCGTCAAAGCTTGGCCATCCACAACCACTATTAAACTTCCTTACTGAATCAAATAAATGATTGTTGCACCTCCTGCAAAGATAAACGCCTTCATCATAAAAGTCATCATACTCTCCTGAATAGGGAGGCTCTGTACCTTTACTGACTATTATTCTGGATTCTTCTCTAGTAAGCTTATTCATATGTGTAGATGATTGCTTATATGATATAAACGTAATGAAACAATAATATATAAGAATACGTTATTGACAGCTATCATCATGTCATATACCAATACTATGATATCGGGAGTTCCGCTAGAATCATATGTTATGAACGCTTCAGGCCCTAAAGACACTAATTTAGATGAGCTGAAAGATATTGCACGTTCAGCTTCCAGCGCTATAGTCATGAAATCTGCTACTATAGATTATAGGAAAGGAAACCCTGAACCTAGATATGCTGCTTTGCCATTAGGATCATTGCAGTCTATGGGACTTCCAAACCTTGGATATAAAGCATATATTGGAATAGCTGACAAACTCAAAGCATATGGTAAGCCTATTATTGCAAGCGTGGCAGGAAGCAATATAGAAGAATACATTGTTATGGTTAAAGAATTTCGGGACAGCAGTGTAAGCATGATAGAGCTTAATATGAGCTGTCCTAATATTGAGGGCAAGAGTGTTATAGGATACGACACTGGATTAGTGGAGAGGATAATAGGAGAGGTTCATGATATTGGAGATAAGCCTATAGGCATTAAGCTTCCTCCATACTATGATGACGTCCAGTTCGAATCATTGTCAAGAATAGTTATAGATTATGGTATAGGTTTTATTACTTGCATAAATTCTGTGCCTAATGCATTGTATATTGATCCCGTCTCAGAATCGACTGTTATTAGGCCTAAGAGAGGATTTGGAGGTCTTGGAGGATCATACATCAAGCCTATAGCGCTGGGCAATGTAAGAAGATTCTACGAATTGTTAGAAGGAAAAGCATGTATTATAGGAGTGGGAGGCATAGAGTCAGGCACTGATGCTTTCGAATACCTGATTGCAGGGGCTGACGCTGTGCAGGTAGGAACTGCTTTTGACAAGCATGGAACTAGAGTATTTAGCGACATTAATAATGAGCTTACAAGTATCCTAAAAGATAAGCATTATTCTAATATAGGTCAGGCTAAGGGCAGACTAAAAGTTATATAACCAACAGATTATTAAACAGTATGATATTAATTATCAGACTAGAGGTGGTTGCATGTTTGACATGACAGGTAAAGTCGCAGTAATAAGTGGGGCTGCAGGAGGGCTCGGAGAGGCCATGGCTATAGCGCTTTCAGAGAGGGGCGCTAGCATAGCAGTATTTGACATTAAGGATAAGGAAGGCCATGAAGTCGTATCAAGGCTTAAGACAAAATCAAAGTTCTATCTTCTAGACATGCTTAACGAAGAGCAGATTAAAAGCTGCATTGACCATGTAGCAGGAGAATTTGGGAGAATAGACATACTGATAAACAATGCAGGAGTGTTCTATCCTACTCCTATAGACTCTACAGACAAGGCTTCATGGGAGAGGATGATGGGCATTAATGTAACAGGATACTTCCTGATGGTAAAATATGCTGTTCCTTATATGAGTGAAGGAAGCAAAATTATTAATGTAGCATCAGTAGCAGGACACCATGCGTTCGGAGGAGCGTCAGCGTATAATAGTACTAAAGGAGCGGTAATACAGCTTACTAAGAGCATGGCAGTAGAGTACGCTAATAATGGAATCAACGTGAATGCTATATGCCCTGGTGCTTTCGTGACTCCAATGACACATACTACTTTAGAGAGTGAGGCTATGCAGAATCTTATAAAGAGTGGAGTGCTCCTTGGTAGACCTGGAAGGGCTGAAGAGATAGGAGGACTGGCAGTATACCTATCATCTGATGAGGCTTCATACATGACAGGATCCATAATAACTATCGACGGCGGATGGACCTGCCACCTGTAAAAAAATGTTTTAATAAATATGATGGAGAGTAGTGGTTATGATGAAGGTAATGCATTTGGCAATAATTGTGCTGTTATCATTAGTAGTAGCAGCTTGCGGAAATAACGGTACGGGTAATGTCGTAAATACTCCTAACGGATTTGGAGCTATCGAAGGCAATCCTATAGTATTCTATTTTTATGGTGAGGGATGCCCATACTGTACATTGCAGAAAGCTTTCCTCGACGAGATGGAAGACAAGTATCCTGACATTAATATAGTATCTCTCGAGACTTGGAGTAACAGAGATAACCAGGCATTGCTTATGCAGATGGCCTCAGCATACGGTTTTACTCCTAGAGGAGTGCCTGTAACTTTTATTGGTGACAGGTACTGGGCAGGATTCAATAGTGCATTGGGCAGCCAGATGGAATCTAAGATAGTATCTTGCATAGAATCAGGCTGCGAGAACCCTTATCACAGGATACAATAGTTCATAAAACAGTTTTTTACCATTTATCTCCATTTTAGATGTAATATTGCTTGCGTTTGTAATAGATGTCAAACATAATTGCTAATTTGCTCTAGGCAAAATCTTTATATAAAAAATATAAAACTTAAAATATGTGGAACTAATAAAAGAAATCAAAGACAAAGATTTGCCAGAAGATGAATCAACTTTGAACCTTAGAGAAGCATCAAGAGCCATTCTTTTTGATGATAATAACTACATTCCTTTACTGTTTGTTGCCAAATATGACTACCATAAACTTCCAGGAGGAGGTATTGATGAAGGGGAAGATAAAGCTCAAGCACTAGTCAGAGAATGCCTTGAGGAAGTTGGAAGCAGAATTGAAGTTTCTGGCGAAATAGGTAAAATCATTGAATATAGATCAAAGTGGGATTTAAAACAAATCTCATATTGTTATTATGGAAAAATAATATCCAAAGGCGAACCTGAGCTTACTGAAAAAGAATTAAGTCAAGGATTTAAGATTTTATGGCTCTCTCTAAAAGATGCAATTTCCCAAGTTGAAACAGATGAGCCAAAAAATTATGAGGGTTCTTTTATACAAAAAAGAGATTTAGCATTTCTAAAAAAAGCCGTACAGATTGTACGGGTAAATTAGCAACTATTCCGCTTCGCTACAACCACGCTGCGCTTATCACTTCGTTCGAGCCTTGTTTAACAAGGCTATAGAAGACCAATATTTATATATTCTAGTAGGGTTATCATTAGCATGAATATAATAATCAGAAATGCGACAATTGACGATCTTTCAAGAGTGCAAGAATTGAATCTCAGTCTTTTTAAGAAAGAGCATAAAGAGTATGACTCCCTATTGGATTTGAATTGGACTTTTGGAGAGATGGGTACCAAATACTATGAAGATAGGATTTCTAAAGATGATGGTTGCGTTATAGTCGCTAGTGTTGATAATCAGATTATCGGCTACTTATGCGGTGGCTTAAGAAAGGCAGAATCATATAGACGTTTACCGATTGTTGCCGAATTGGAAAACACATTTGTTTTAGAAGAATACAGATCCAAAGGAATAGGCAAAAGAATGTACGATAAGTTTATAGAATGGTGCAAGACAAATAATGTTGGCAGAGTAAGAGTTGAAGCTTCCGCTCAAAATGATTTAGCAATCAAGTTTTATAGAGACAATAATTTTAAAGATTATATGCTTGTTTTAGAAGCTGATTTATAGTCGGTTTTTTTTAATCATTTTCTCGCTTTGCTTTATATCTAGTATTTAAGATCTGTCCTATGCATTGTAATAAAATGCCAAAGTATTATTTATAACTAAAAAGTAGTAAATTATAGAAAGATTTATATATTGCTACGTAATCCTCTTCGCTAGGTGAATTACAATGATAAGAGACATAACTAATAGGCTAGACGGAAGAAAGAAAGTTACAAGTAAAAGCATGGATTAATCTGCTGTTCAGGGCTACTTAGCGAATATGGATCCTGATACGAGTATTAATGTTGTTTATGATAATATTGGCAGGAGAGCATCATTTAAAGATGTTAGGCCTCCAGATGTCGCAGAATTCCTTGAGAAAGAATGTGAACCTTTTTATAATAGGTTTAGTAGTGCGGAGCATCAGGTTTATGCAGGACAGTCTGATGACAGACACTATATCGATGTGGCAGTTGGCTCTATTATCGCATCTATTGGAGATAAAGAGGCCAGGCAAAGACCACATGGAAGAGCAACTCTGGAATTTTGGGTTGCAAAAGAAGAATAAACACTTTTTTTTATCTTTATTAGTTAATGAAGAGGTTAAATACCTCGGTCTTTAGGCCGACAGTAGTTGACCATTAACTCCAACATACCGCACCCTTTAAGACGGGGTTGCTGATTATGTCCTGAATGCTTTGACCTTTAAGTTGGGTGAATGAGTCTTAATATTGGTTTAAAAAGGATTATTATCTTCTTTCTATAGTTTATATGAAAGATAGCTATTCTATTACAATAATTCTTGAGTAATCACAATATTCTTTTTTCCTAGGATATGTCTTAGGCTGTCAATCGCTGCATTATGATTAATCTGTCCGTGTAAAGAATTGCATGCATCTACTATAATAAAAGCTTCAATACTATTGTCAAATAGGTCCATAGCCGTTTTTATTATGCTAACATTAGTGTATATTCCTGCAATATAAACTCTTGTAATGCTATTGTTCTTTATGAACATTTTTAGTTCATCATTAAGTACAGTATAAGTATCATGCACTATTTCAGTATTATTTGGTGTTCTTAATTCATTTAGTATCATTTGGTCCTGTTCATTCACGAATTGTGTCCAGCCTAACTGGCTTACAAACAATGAGCTATTATGATTAACATATTTCGTATAGACTATCATTTCCTTAAATGAGTCTTTTAGTCTCATAATATTGGGCAATATCTTTAATGTATCTTTACATCTAAAACCTTCCTGCATATCAATTATCAAGAGTAAATCCATAGCAGTATTATAACCGTTATCCTGTATTTATAAGGTTGTTTATAATCTTCTTAACAAGCAATCAATTTCTGCCTGATTAAGCCTATTAGACTATCATTTAGTTTTTCTATAATCTCTTCTATTTTTAGGACAAAATTGGTTGCCTTTAATGAATCTTTCTTTATACTTTTTATGTCAGCCTTCTCTGATGTATAATACTGTATTTCTATACGTAACTCTTTGGAGCGTTTCATCTCATTATAGTATTGCGTTTCTATTATCTTTTCTTCTACAAATAGTAATTGCAATAATGATATGGTGCAGTCGTGTATTTCTGATCTTATGCCGCATTTTTGTAGCATTGCATATACAGCAAAGTATCTTGCATAATATGCTGTTGTTGATATCCATTCTATTTCATTCTTTTCTATAGCTGATTCCAGCATGTTAAGGCTACTTATTGCTTTTTTTATATAAACATCGGAAAGATTATCGTTAGGTTCTTCTATTCTAATGCCTCTTTTTTGTTGTAGGCACCATGCAATATGGCTTCTAACGATACTATTGTTGTTCATAATATAATCTCCAGATCATATTGACATATGGCTCTGGATTTTGTAGTATTATGTGGTTCTTAACGATTTCTTGGATTAAAGGCTCTTTTTTCCGTAATCCTTCTTCAAATCTTTTTATAGTGGCTGTTTTTACATTGATTTTTTTGCCATAAACTCTGCATATTCTATTTATTTTTAAGAGCTGAGCATTGTTGAGTGCTCCTATATAGTAAATGTCAATATCGCTATCTTCATGAAATGACTTTTTAGCATAAGAGCCAAATAGTATTATTGTCCCTCTAAGATTGAGGTCTAAGATATCTTTTGTTATTCTTTTTATTATGAATACTTGGTCTAAATATAAGGCTGTTGTGACTGTTTCTGTTATTGTTATGTAGTACTTTGTTATTATATTATTAGTGTTTAATCTGTATTGCTTGTTTTTTCCTACAGTCTTGGAAAGCAATATATTGGCTCTTTCCAGTCTTTTTAGATGGGGTATTAATGTGGCATGACTCTTGTTAGTCATTCTAGAAAGCTCCCTCACATAGTATTGTGCAGAGTAGTTATTTCTGTATAAGTTTATTATATCAATAATACTATTGGTAAATTTTTCTACCATGTGGTTGGTATAGTAACCATTAATATATAATTGTTTTGAAAATTAGGCTAACTAATCGCATTATTCTTTAATGCTGCAATCATCACAAACTCCTTTAACTTCTATCTGGAAGCTTGTAATGGTGCCTGGTATCTTGTTTTTCAAGAAATCTATATTGTCTATATCAATATGTATTGTTTTACCTGTTTTTTCACATATGAAGTGGCAGTGACTGTTTTTTCCTTTGCTGTATATTGTTCTCCTGTTGCAAATATAACTGTACAATTCTCCTTTGTTCTTGGCTTCTTTAAGATATCTGTATATCGTGGCTATTCCTATGCTTGAATCCTTAGAGGATACTTTATTGTAGAGGTCTTCTGCGCTGAACATTCCTTTAATACTGCTAACTTCTCTTTGTATTAGTTCTTTCTGTTTTGTTTTTCTTGAAGAATATGCCATTATGATAAGACGTATCAATAATATGTTTTTATACTTAACTCATTTTCTATGATAATCGGCTCTGTAGAAAATGTCCGAAAAAGTGTGCTATGCGCCACCCCGTAGGCTACTATTAGCGGCATCAGCGTCAAGCAAGAACAGGGGTTCTTGCTCCAGCTGACGGCTGCCGCACACTTTTTCTACAGAGCCATGATAATCATAAAGCTTATAATAATGTCATGATTAGTGCTAGATTTATGAATCATAAGACAATCTTTGGCATAATGCTATTGGTAGCGTTTCTCCTATTTATTGTTACTATGATATTCATTGTCCGTTCTATAGAAAAGTCTTATCATATTGATCCCTTGGAGCTTGAAGCGATGACTCATGAGCAGATAATACAAAGAGTCTATGATAGCCAGAATGGTTTCTCATTATCATTATTATTACCTTTGCTGGGCTTTTTCGGAGTCCTAATAGGAGCAACATCTTACTTCCTGTTTTCTGGAGGGGAAGGAAATAGCATTAATGCAACTGAAGACTACAATAAGATTAGGAAGGCAAGTATGGGCATAGTCAGGAGGATGATGAGCCATGATGAGAGAAAGGTGTTTGACCTCCTTGTAAGCAGGAATGGGATGCTCATGCAGTCAGAAGTGAGCTCTATAGAAGGATTTGGCAAGGTTAAAGCCCATAGAATTATCGAACAAATGGAAACTAAAGGGATAATAACTAAGACCAGTGCGGGCAAACAGAGAATCATAAGATTAATGCCAGAATTCAAGGACATTATTGAGGTTAAGGAGGATGGTTTCACCAGATGATATGATGGTTACAGATAGTGTAATCATGGTTACATCAACCATTAACTATAGTTTCACACTAATATAGTATTGCGCAAAGACGCGGAGGAAATAGGATGAAAGGAAATGTTAAACAGACGATGCTATTGGCAACGCTCGGATTGATGCTAATAGTAAGCGCTGCAGCTTTTGCAGTAGCACAGCCATGGGCTCCAGGGCCTAAAGCAAACTATGATGAAGATGTTCATATAGGATTGAGGCAGGCTATGGAGAATCTGGATTTTGAGGAATGGAAAAGGATCAGGGTAGAGAACGGTCTTCCTATGAGAGGAAGGATGATGGCTGAGATGGACGAAGAAAGATTCGGTCATTTTGTAGCTATGCACGCTGCATATCATGTAGGAGACTATGAGCGCGCCAAGACTATTAGGGACGAGCTAAGAGAAAGAGTAAGACAGAACCCTTATGGCAATGGTCTGCAGAAAGGAAGGGTTGCTGAGCAACATAGATACAGAACTATAGTATCTGTAAGTTCAGAATAGGCTCTCTAATAAAACCATTAAAAACCTTTTTAATTCTTATTTTTTTAAACCAAAAATAACCAAAAAGTTCATAAATAAGAAAATCTTACTAATAAGATAGGTGATTATTATGGATGGTTTGGAGATTACCAGAATGAGTTCTCGTGGACAAGTTGTCATTCCTATAGAGATAAGAGAATATTTAGGATTAAAAGAAGGTGAAAAGTTCATTGTTTTCGGAGAAGACGACACAATCATTTTGAAGAAAATCAGTGTTCCATCATTCAAAACGTATGATGAGCTTATACGAAAAACTATGAGATTCGCTAAAGAAAAAGATATTACTAAAGCTAAACTTGGAAATGCGATAAAAGAAACAAGGAAGAAGAATGAATGAGAGTAGTAATCGATACAAATGTTTTTATCTCAGGATTATTCTGGATGGGCGCTCCAAATAGCATTCTGGAACTCTGGAAAAAAAGATTGATTCAAAATATTACTTCTGAGATGATAATAAATGAAATTAACACAGTATTAAAGAGTAAGCATATTAACGTACCTGAAGAATTAAGAGTGGAAATAGTAGAATTAGTAGTATCTAATTCCATTATTGTTTATCCAACCAAAATAATCCGGGTTTCTAGAGACATAACTGATAACAAGTTCATAGAGGCTGCAATTGAAGGAAAGGCAGAATATGTGATTAGTGGAGATAAAGATCTTTTATCACTAAAAGAGTATGGAAATATAGTTTTTATTAGTCCTACAGATTTCTTGAAAAAGTACTATTGCAAATAAAGTGTTATCTCTCGTCTTAATGGATCCTTATAATAGTGTTCTTTTATTTTTAGGCAGTAATGCAACCAGTATAGGACTTATAGGATGTTTTTTTTTAGTTCTGAGATGGGCAGTTATTCAAACTTGTCAAAGATGTCAGGCTCGTTTAATATATGATTTCCTCTTATGATTGTACTAATAAGCTTGTGGGCGATTGCTTGTCTGCCATCAGGAATAACGAATTCTGTTTTACTTTTTTTTGTCCTTTTGCAAGACCCTCTCTAATATCTCTTCCTGGCTCGTCTTAATGCCATGTCTTGCAAAAAAATCTGCTATGTTCTTGGCATCCCTTTCCAATAACAATCGACTGTTAGGGCTTTCTAGTGGGACTGACTGGCTAAAATCTATGAAGAAAGGGGTATTATTGTGTACTAATATGTTAAATTTAGATAGGTCGCCATGGGATATCCCTGCTTCACTATACAATTTTTTGAGCATTACTACAGTCTTATCGTATAATGGCTTCCACTTACTCGTATAATAGTCTTTTAGTTGAGGAGCCGGCTCAGTATCGCCTATAAATTGCATTACCAGTATATTGTCTTTGTAAGCGTATGGTGCAGGACAATTGATTCCATGATACCTTGCTTTCTGCAGGTTAGAGTATTCTCTCTTGCACCAGTTGAATATTATCTGTCTTTTCCTGTGCTTTAATCCGCTAAACCTTGGGTCTACTGCCAAGTATTCATACATCCTGTTAAAATCGCATGCCTCTAACCTGTATATTTTGACTGCTCTTTTCTCGCCATCCTTGGTTACAGAAAATACGTTGGCTTCCTTGCCAATCTTGATGGGGCTCATTGTCTCTTCGTCAAACAGTCCTTTGGATGCCAGTTCAAACAGGTTCCTTTCAGTAAAAGCGTCAAATACGTTATTGCGGGTCTTGAATTTCTCCCTGGTAATCTTGGCCATATCGTATTAGTTATCGGACTGTCTTTTAAACGTATGTAGTTTCTTTTGTTGTTAATAGAGGAGGTAAATACAGTGGTCTTTAGACCAATCTTGGTATAACCATTAACTCCAAGATACCACGCCCTTCAAGGTAGGGTTGTTGATTAAAGATCTCTTTCTATTCTCCATAGGGTGTTATAACCCTATCTTCCCTAATAAAATTATACTCTTCCTGCTGGAGAAATACTACTGGTTTCTCACTGTTCAATCGAACTACTATGTCTACTAATCCATTTTGATTTATATCAATAGTTTGTACAGTGTTCGGATAGTATGGTTGATGGCTTGGGGATCGCAAATCTGCTGTAGTTGTTCCTACTACATGTCCGAGGTAGAACGCACCTAGAGCTCCAAATGTAATAAGTGCTCTTTTTAAGTACTTGTTTGTCCTTTCAAGTCTTTTAGTATCAATTGAATAATCTATTTGTTTATGTTCTATATTTTGTTCTGTGTTTTCAGCCATATTATTCACCATGGTACAACGGATGGTGTATTGAATTAATAAAGATATTTATCTGTAACTATTCGAAAGTTAGAAATAAAGATGAAATGTTTTTTACTGGTTAGATAGGGGCGGGAGCCGCCTTGCAGCGACTCCCGGCTCTCGACCTTCATTCGTACGGCTTGGGGGTGGTAGCAAAATGAAGGTCAGAAGGCCCTCATCACTTGCGTGATCATCAGTTGAGTATTTCTATGCCGAGCTCGTCTGATATTTCTCTTCTCTTGGCAGCACTCCTAGCCCGAGTATCTTCTGCTCCTAGTATCCAAGGACTCTTAACTCCTGTGATGATAGTCATTACAGTGACTTTTCCTTTCATCTCATCGCCAATCCTTGCTCCCCAGATAACATTAGCATCCTCATCCAGCGTTTCTGTAACCAAGTCTCCTACTCTCGAGACTTCTTCTAGTGTCAGGTCTCCTCCTCCTGCAACGTGGATTAATGCTCCTGTAGCACCAGTATAGTCTACGTCAAGCAGTGGGTTGCTTAGGGCTCCGTGGACTGCCTCTTGGACTCTGTTAGCAGTGTCTGAGCTTCCTACTCCTATTATGGCTACTCCTCCGTTAGTCATGATTGCTTTTACATCAGCAAAGTCCAGGTTTACGAGGCTTGGTATAGCGATAGTCTCTACTATTCCTTTTATCATAGTAGCTACTAGCTCATTTGCTACTGCGAATGCCTGTTCTATAGGAAGGTTTCCTGCAATCTGCACTAGTCTGTTATTGTCTATTACTATTACCGTGTCACTTACTTGTCTTAGTTGCTGGAGGCCAAACTCTGCCTTGTCTACTCTTGCCCTTTCTATCTTGAATGGCATAGTAACAGTTCCTATTACTATGGAGCCTGCTTCTTTAGCTACTTTGGCTACTATGGGGGCGGATCCTGTTCCTGTACCTCCTCCCATTCCTGCGCATACGAATACCATGTCTGCGCCTTTCAGTGACTCTTTTATTTCTGATAATGCTTCTTTTGCGGCTTCAGCTCCTTTCTCGGGGAATCCTCCTGCTCCTAGTCCTCGGGTAATGTCCCTTCCGATGAGGAATTTCCTGTCAGCCTCTGTAATGTTTAGGTGCTGCTGGTCGGTATTGCATGCGATAATCTCGGCTCCCCTAATGCCTTTCTTGTAGAGCCATGATACCATATTGTTTCCTGCTCCTCCAGCGCCTAGTACTTTGATGTTGGCTTGACCTACGTCTATGGCGTTCTCTGTTGTCATTTGTTCTTTTGTTTCCATTGCTTTTTGCACGATAAAGTCCATTCTTTCTACCCCCTAGGTTTCCCCAGTATTTTTTGCATGAGAGATATAGCGTGTTTGAAATATAGCTTACGCTACCAAAACACTTATATACTCCTCTGACTCTAATCCCTACTAGAAGTCGCCAAACTTCGAACGCCAATCAAACGTTTTACGCCAATACAAACATTTTATGCCAATAATCGTTTTCGCCAATTTTGATTAGTGGATACACTGCGCCAACAGTTAATCCCAACCGTAACTATTCCTTCTTATGGTAGTATTTAAAGTTTTTGGTCTTAAAAAATATATCTCTATGTACTAATTTGTATATTGGCATGGATATCTCAAATATATTATAAATGCCATTAGTACTCCGTAATTATGGGAAGCCTGACTATCATAGGGATGGGATTATATAGCGCTGATGACATATCATTAAGAGCGCTTAAAGCGCTGCACAAATCTGATATCATATACTTGGAAGGTTATACTTCTTACTTGCCGCAGAGCATCCAGAGCATGAACGAGTCTTTAGGAGTAAGGATTATTCCTATAGGCAGGAGAGAAGTAGAACAAGATGACATTATCATAAAAGAATCCAAAGAAAAAAATGTTGCATTCATCGTAATAGGAGATCCTTTGTCAGCTACAACTCACCAAGAACTGCTATTAAGGGCTAGTAAAGAAGGAATACGAACAAGCATTATTAACAATGTTACAGTATTGTCTGCTGTATCAAGGTCAGGACTGGATGCATATAAGTTTGGCAAGACAGGCTCATTAGTATACCCTAGAAAGAACTGGTTTCCTACTACCGCTTACAACATACTTGCAGAGAATATTAGGATTAAAGCCCATACACTATTGCTTCTTGATATAGTAACATCACAATCAGAGATAGCACTACTGGATTATGGCAGGGCTAACTTAAGGGAATTGTATGACAGGCACAATAGCAGCAATGGACTTACATCTTTAGACAATAATCCCATAATAATGATGAGCCCTAATGAGGCCATCTCATTATTGTTAGAGATAGAAAAAACAGAATCAAAAGGTATATTATCACAAAATCATAATATTATAGTATGTTCTCGGCTATGCAGTCCTAATGAGAGCATTATTTATGGGCCTATGAGTAAGCTGATGAGCATCATGCATGGTATTGGGCCACACTGTATTATTGTTCCTTCAGACCTCCATTTCATAGAGGAACAGGCTCTTGAAGAATACAATATATAATCATAGTATTCTTTGCATTGAGGGACAACAAACATTTAAAAAGGAGTGGTGGTTTTTTTCTTACCAGCATGACGACACAACAGTGTATCGGATTGCATCACAGGAAAGCTTTAAATATAGCTTACGATTTATAGGTTAGAGTATAGGGGATGGTGGTTTTGAAAAGACAAGAATCTGAATTGTTCGACGTAATATTTAGGGAGAAGCCTGCACTCATGCTGATTAATCTGAAGAATACTGCAATCTCAGGCGCTAAGACCAACCATTATGCTTCTAATCTTGCTAAAAGCGTTGACTGCACTTACAGCCACGTCGTAAAAGTGCTGAAGATGTTTGAAAAACATAATCTTGTCAGGTTTGAGAAGAAAGGAAGACTCAAAATACTCACTCTTACAGAGAAAGGAAGCCAGGTTGCAGAGCACTTATCGTCTGTAAGAAACCTCATGTCATAATTATTATTATTATTATTATTATTATTATTTTGTGTAGCTGAATACCAGTTCTCTAAGAAATATTATGCTTACTATCGTCTTGCACTCTTCATGGCCCTTACCCATAATAAGCCTTTCGAGCAGATTGTACCTTCTTTGCTCTTCTGAGAATATGTATTTATACATCCTTACATTATTGTTATCGTTATGCCTGTTTGCAGTTTGTATGCTCCCTAAGGCATATTCCTCTGTTCTTGTAGGACGCATCTTCCAGTATAGTATTCCAGGAACATCGTCGGATTCAAGCAGTCTTTTATCTCCTGATTCCATATCATTATAACATGCGTTCTTAATGTTCAATCCGTCCAGAACCATATTTTCTATGTCGTCGTATGATACTAATTGTCTGTTATTTCGGTAATTGCCTATAGTATGAAACAATGCTATCATGATAATCGTAAACAATACGACATATAATAATGTATCCCAGATCATGGTTGTGTAGAAAAAGTGTGCGACAGCCGTCAGCTGGAGCAAGAACCCCTGTTCTTGCTTGACGCTGATGCCGCCGGGGGATGCCCCCTACGGGGTGGCGCATAGCACACTTTTTCGGACATTTTCTACAGAGCCCCAGATTATTTTTTGCTCTTTCTGCTAGACTGCAATGAAGCTTTAAGATCAATAATGTATTTTCCTTCTTCAAGCTTTATTACTACAGGGTTTCCTGAGAACAAGTGCACTAGGTCCAAATCATATTTTCCAGGCTTTCTCACTGATATTGCCTCAAAATCGAGTATTACAGGCCTTTCAGGGTCCAGTTCTTTTCCTATAAGCTCGTATATGTCCTTTTCTATCTGCTGTTTCTCTTGAGGGCTAAGATTTACATGAACGTCTTTAGCCTCTTTAACCTTAGTCTTCCTGACATAAAAGAACAGTTTTGCCCCGCATGCACATCCGTTAAGTATTTCTGAGCTGCCATCAGTATATATCTCGCCGCATCTTACGCACTGGTGAGGCATTATAATTTCCTCCTCTTCAGCTTTCCGTTCTGTGTTATCAACTGTATTTTGGAAGGATCCTTTCTTATCTCTTTTATTATGGACGCAGGTCCAATAATAGTGAATCCTGATATCATCTCGGGAGCAAGCATTCCTGCTATGGACGTTTTTAGCTTGGTAAAGAATCCTTTTTCTTTCTTTTGTGCTTCCCAAACCTGGAGTTCTATGCCCCTAAAACTCTCGTCCACCTCTTCCATAGTAGTCCTTATAAGCTCTACTTCCTCTTCTTTTTTGAGCTTCCCGTCCAGTATTACTATCCTGTTCTCTTTTACCGACTGCATTATCTTTTGTATTCTTGCACCGCTTGATAGGTGCGCTATTTCCTCGTATGGCATAAATTGTAGTGTTAACATTCTTGATCAACCTATTAGCTTGAATAATGATTCATAGAACTTGTCTATGTTTATGCCGTCCTTAGCGGATATTCCTATTACATCATACTGTGGAAAAGCATCCTGGACTCTTTTCATATTTGCTTTTTTAAGGTCTATCTTGTTCGCTACTATTAGGACAGGAACATCCCTTGCCTGCAGGTTCCCTATTATAGTAATATTGACCTGGCTATAAGGATCCAATGTGGCGTCAAGGACTATAACTACAGCGTCCATGTCGTCAAGCCACTTTATTGCATCTATTACTCCTTTGGTAGCTTCTTTTGCTCTCCTCTTGGCATCTTTCTTGTTAAGACCTGCTTTTAGAAAATCTTCGTAATCTATTCTTGTTGCTATGCCTGGAGTGTCTACAAGATTGAATGTAAGCTCTTTGCGGCCTGATTTGATAGTAATCTGCTCTTTAATCTGCACTTCCCTAGTTTCGTGGGGAACGTGGCTAACACTTCCCATCTCTTCTCCAAGCCAGTCTAGGCTTATCCTGTTAGCCAATGTTGTCTTACCAGCATTAGGAGGACCATAAAGACCTAGCCTGACATCTTTTTTCTTGCTGAACAATCCCCTAATAATCTTATGGAGCCATTTTTGTAGTATATTTCCCATCTATTATCCCTTACCCCTGCGTTTATTAACGAGCGACCAACTTCTTTTTAAGCTTTTGGTTGTCTTAAGGCGTTTTTGGCTTCTTTTACTTAATAATCTGTTGTTTTTTTATCATAGTATTCATTACGTGCTGTAAGTGAATAGGATATTATCTTAGCTTAATGCATTTTACGTATCATGTACCATGATTATTAAGTAATGCTGTCTGTATTATTCAATAATTAAATTGTCTGTGAATTGTCACATATTGTCATACAATTTGTATTATTTATAAACTAATGTGCAAAATAGTACAAAAAAACGATAATTATATAAATACTATAATTGCAAATTGTCATACGAACGTCATATCAGGTATTATTATGGGTAACAAGACTGTAAATATTAGGATATCAAAAAAGACTGCAGAATGGATAGATGAGCTCATAGAACAAGGCTATTACAATAGCAGAAGCGAAGCGCTAAGAGAATTTGTAAGGGAAGCTGTAGAATGAATGCAATAACCGATAATGGGGCTATAGAAGAGGATATCATAATATCAGTAAGAATGCCCGTTGAACTTTATAACAAGCTCAGGGAATATGAGAGCAAAGGACATTATATTGACACTTCTGAAGCTGTAAGAAGCATTATCAGAAAAAAGTATTCTGTATCAAAAAATCCCATGATAGGAGAACTGCGAGGTATTAGGAAGATGATACTTGAAAGAATGGATAATAACCCACAATCACAAGTGGCACGAGAACTGGAAGAGTTAAGAAAACTGCTCGAGGGGATGAAATAATGAGATATAATATTATACCATTATTAATAATTATAGGATTGCTATTGTTCTTTCCCCAATCAATACAATCTAACCCTTCAGAGCTTTCATTAAATGTATCCTTTTTGATAGAACATCATAATGATACAATAACATTAGAGAATGATACTATACTATCATATAACCTTACTAACATTACTGTGATGCTGAACGATACGCCCTATAATGTTACTGACACATTGTATTGTTCATACTGGAATGTTACATCAAATAATAACAGTGATAGTGTATGTAAGGGCAGCAATGACTGCTGTACATTCCTCGAGTCAGGAGACTTTATCCCTCAGAGCAAGTATAATTCAGGAAGTCCCATGAGCAAGACCATTGATACAAGCCTGTACGATGATAACATAAGTATCATGATGAGACTGGGATATTATGATGGAACCCAGGCAGGCTTATCAGACTATAATTATAGTCTAATAGTATTGCCAGAAAAGAATAAAACTTATCCTCCAAATATCACCATAAACTCTCCTAAGAACGGCTCTACAGTAACAGAGGCAGGTTATTCTTTTACTGCTTCTCATCACACTATAATGGAATGCGCTATAATAATTAACGGTGAAGAACAAGATATCGTTCAGACAGATCCAGACAGCAATATTACGGGCATTATTCCTGATGACATACTGTTGAATGAAAACGTCCTCACAATATCTTGCGAGGATGATAAAGAACAATCATCTACAGAACATGTGGTCTTTTATATGCACAGTCCAAAAATAACAATAGAGTCAGATAATCCTGTACTAGGAAGTCCTATAAGATTCGAGCTGGGAAGCAGTAAAGAGAGCGCTGACATAACAATAGAGTATCCTATAGTCCCAGGATTTCCTAACAAAGTATCTTTTAGCATAGGATACAACACTACTAATGATAATAAGATATACTATTTTGAAGACACATACAGGGCTGGAAAATACACGATTACAGGAAAGCTAAGATACAATAATACCCTAATAGAAGAGTTCTCTAACGAGATAATCATACAGAACAATCTGGAATGCAGCATTATAAGCAGCTCATCATATCTTAGAGGGCATTCTCTTCCAGTGACTGTCAAGACGGGTAAAGGCAAAGAACCCTACACCACAATACTAAACGGTCAGACAAAAACTGGTCAATCAAACGAGTATACAATTACTGTATCAGGGGATGACACTATGATGCTAAGCGCTGTATGCTCAGACTTCTACAAGAATACAGTAAATGCAACCAGGCAGATAAGCATTATGGAAAACATAACATTCTTCTTCAAGGACTCTGATGACAATAAAGAGCTAAATGCTACGGTATCAGTTTATGGAAATAGTGTAGCAGGGTCGAGAGCTTCATTCCTATTGCCTAAAGGAACATATTCTTATACTGTATCGAGCGCTGGATACAAGCCAGTAACAAATAATATTAGTGTCACATCTTCACAGAATATTACTGTATCGTTAAGCAAGGATGAGTTTTCGTCTCTTAGCATAACGCCTCCTGATAATGATACTTCAAAGATCCTAACAGTAGGCAATGAATACTATCTTTTCAGCTTCGCATTGTCTAATCCTCTAATGATGGAATGTGGCTTACAGTTAAGTAGTGATGATACATGGTATACTACTGTAAAAACTATTAGCACAAACAATTCAAAGTTAGTATCATATAATATTAGCAATGATATCATAAGTAATTATGGACTATCGTTCTATGCACAAGTGACATGCAACAAGGATAACAGCATAAAGAAATCTGAGAGTTTTAATATTACAGTCTCTGAAAGTCAAGAGGACAGTGACGAGGTAGAATTCCAGGCCCTTGCACGAGTTGAGTCCCAGCCGCAAGACATTATACTTGCAGAAATAGTAGAGGTTAGAATACATAATTATGGCAATATTCCTATGGACCTAAGACTGTATGGTTATGGAGCATTAGAGGATGATGGGAAACTGTTGGATTGTCCTACCGATTTTATTCCAGAATCATACCAGCGTTTCAGCATTAACAGTATGGACTCTTTTGATCAGATGATTAATCTCAGTGCAAACTCTGCCATGCCAAATATTGTGTCGTTGAATCTGCCTGCAGGAGAAGATTCCAGTGTCAGCTCTTATTGGAGACTACAGGTTCCTATGCTATTTGAAGAGGCGCAATGCCAGGGCTCAGTAGTATTCGTTGCAACACAAGCCTCATAAGATGATATTATGCCAAAAAACAATAAAGAAGACAGCAGGAAGAGAATAGCACGCATAAGCATAGAATATCTTATCAGGATGGCCAAGGATAATATAGAGTATTCTCCCACGCTGATAAGACATGCTATTAATTATAAGAAGAGGCATAGAGTTCCTTTTACATGGCATCAGAAGAGGAGTTATTGTAATAAGTGCCTTACTGCATATGATGGCAGCGAAAAAGTAAGGGTTACTAATATTGGAATAACAATAGTATGTCCTTTATGCAATAATAAGAGGAGTCTTAGGCACCCTCGTTGACTATAGATTTTTTTAGGACTACATACAATTCTTTTCTGCTATTACACTTTGATGCCTGGCTGCTTAACTGTTCGTCATGAAACACTGTCCTAATCCACTCAGCAAAATCGTTATGACCCTCCCTTAAGTGACTATTGAATGTTTCATCAGACATTCCTGGCAATACTGTTATCAGCTGAGAAATGCTCCTAATGTAAAGACCATTACTGAGCTTGAAAGCTTCTTCTTCAGATGCCATCTTAGTATAAGTAAGCTTCCTAATAAGTTTCTTGAATACCTCGAGGTCTTCTTCTATCTCTTTTTCTTTGTCTGCTATCCTCTGGGATACTTCATGCTGGAGATCATGAAGCTCTTTCCATTCCTCTTCATGCCTATGCAATTCTTCAAGAGTTTCTTGTATGCTCTCTTGAAGGCTATGAGAATGTGTTTTTGCTTCTCTTTCAGTCCTCTTTACAGTATGATGTGTTTTTAGGCCTTCTATAATCTTCTTGGTATCAATATTGGCACTTTTGGGCCCTACATCCTTGCTTATACCCTCGTATATGCTATGAAAGTATGGCTTTTCCTCATCGTTCTCGTGATCATCATTAGCAGTTCTTTGAGACTCTTTCTTTTCTTCGACTTTATCCTCAAAATCAAAGTCGAAATCAAAATCAGGCATTTCCTTGGGCTTAGATTCTATAGTAGGTTCAGACTCTTTCATAGTGCTCTTTTCTTCGACAGCCTCTTTTACCTGTTCCTTGCTTACAGAAGGTATTTCTTTTGCCTGCTTATTCTCTGCCTTTCTCTTCTTGAAGAAGACTATGATGCTACACCCCTTTGGATTCCCCTATCCTAATCACCAAGCAGTGGTTATTTATAAAGTTTTGGTCTTTTACGGGATTAGACAATAGTACTTGCACACTAATTAATGTCTGCTTATTCCCCCTTGCTTGTTCTTAATAACCATAATAATTAGTATAGAAGCAACCAATAATATTAACCCAATCAGTATTATGTCCATAAGATTATGGTGTGTCTTTCTTTCATTGTTTTGTCTATTGTCTGTGCAATCTATCTCATAAAAAGAGTCACATCCTACGCACATGCCTGTACATGATGCATCATACAGATTAACGTAATATATGGGCTGGTTAATTGTCATGTCCCGAATAATAAGGATATGGGCATCGCTTCTTATGGGAATTCTTGATAAAAAACTGAATATTTCTTCCTCCACATACTTATCATGTTCAGCATCGTTGGAATGATAGAAAGTCCCGAATGATGAAGATATTGTTTGGTAGGATATTGTTATACCTGTTGTATCAAGCAAAGATATTTGGTATAAATGTGTGCCTCCGGTTTCAGGATTGGTTTGAAGGTTGTTGCTTACTATCAGATTCTCCAATTCTACAGTCCCATTTCTGTATATGTGTCCTGATATTTCTAGTGTATCAGCTAGAACAACAGGAATTAATAATACTAATATGACAATGTTTATCAGTTTATACCGCACCGCAAATCACCAGCCCTGGAGTCATAGCACTCTGATCCCTAATATATGCATATCCTGCAGGTCCATATTCATTGTACGGATGGCAATAATTCATAATATAGTCCTTATTGTGTTCTAGTTCAGAGAAGCATAGATGCAAGTTATAAAAGTCATAGTGTTCGTCTTCAAGGCACGTCTCAAAGCTTATGAAAGAACCGCAATCCATAGGTATTATGGCAGGTTCAATGCATGATGGTTGGCAGTCATTATGATTCGGTCCAGTACATGCTCCATCAGGAATCTTAATTTCGCCATCAACTTTTGGTTGACAGCTTAAATGTTTGAGGCCAAAAGTATGTCCTATTTCATGTAATGCGGAGCCTTCAATATCATAGTATTGTTCTGGAATTCCAGATGGTAACGTTAGTAGTGCAGTCCTTCCTGGAATCTCTGCTGTACCTATAAAAGAATAGAATGGTTTATCTTCAGTAATCCAATAAATATCTAGTTTTGCAGGCATGATTCCTATGACTCTGTCGACTGACTTGGGTTCAGGAACATGTTGAAGTGCGCACTCGTATAATTCCCTCCGGCAATCCTGAACATATGCTGTGGGGGACTCATACTCACTAAGATAAACAGTATTATTGCAGTTTTGTATACAGTCATACTCTTCTATTATAACATACCTGAAGGCTGCATGTTCCATAATACAATCCCTTATAGGGGTTTTCTCTCTTATTGCTGCGATTATATTCTCAGCTATTATCTGATATTCTATTGATTGTGATTCATCCAAATTAAAAGGCATTATAGCAATAGTAAAAGGAGCATGAGCATTATAGCATATACTTGTATCTCGATGAAAGCTTAATCCTTCACAGCAAGAATCTTGATCTGAAGCATACTCTGCTGCTTTGGAACAAGAAGAACTGCATTTTAATCCTTCCTGAGTGCTTACGCAATAAGGATACTGTTCAGGACAATCTTTACTATCATCGCAGTATAACGAAGACTGTATAATAAGTTTTGGTATCTGTGAAGGCATTATAACATCTAATTCATTATCGTCCTCATCAAGAAAAATAGTTAGTTCTCTTGAAAGACTCCACAATCCTTCATGATACTCTTTGGCGTAGTCTATCGTTGCCATGTACACATCATAATCGTTATCTGTTCGAACCTTGTTTAGTAATAGATGGAACTCATAGTCTAAATGCGAGTAGAGTTGTTCATCTTTTACTAAAGTAGTTTGGATGGTTTTTACAGGGCTTCCTTTTGCTATGCTCATCATTACAATTATTGGTTCAGTGTAAGGCACATTGTTTGGATGGTAGCTGACTACTCTAACGACATGCTCTTCAGAATCAGGATCATACACTCTGAATTCTCCTTCAGCTAGTATTATTCTGGTTCCATTATGAAGTGTTCCTATAACCTGATATGGGTATACTCCTACAGTATGAGTGTCCTCAAATATTATAGTAAAAGTCCTCCTCCCTGCTCCCCCGCCATCATCTATCACTCTACCGGTAATAGTCTTTTGGGACCTTTGAACTGCTATTGCCCCACCCGTTCCTCCTGGTACTGTTCCTGATGATGGACTGGTAGCATATATACCCGTACTAGCAATTATTCCTTCACGATCATCTACTACTACTTCTACGGGGTTTCCTACAGCTACCCTATCCGGCACACTAACTGTTACTCCAGTACGATGGACAATACCATCTGACAATCCCCCAGGTATAATGTCACAATCAAGTCCCCTGCACTGGAATACTCCTAGAGTATCACCAAAAATAGTCATCTGGCCAGTAAATAATAGTATTAATACCACTAATACTACTATTACTATTATTGCTATTATTATAGTGTTTAACGGCAGTCCTTGTGCTTTCTTTTGCATAATCGTGTTTTGATGGTCTTTGTTTATATACTTTCCTCTGCTCTGTTGCATAATTAGTTTTTTCTTATGAGTACATATACCTTTTTTCCAAGGTGTTCTTTTGGAGCGTCTAT
>JBLKOQ010000013.1:0-28859 GCA_047602885.1 Candidatus Woesearchaeota archaeon
TACTTTTACTCTTTTTTTTTTTTTTTGGTTGTTCTACTGGCTCTTTAGGACCTAATCAGTGTCATCCTACTGATCTTCCTAGGTGGTGTCCTTTGGATAGTACTGGTAGTACTGCGTTAAGGGATCGGTGTGGTTATAGAGAGGGAGGCAGAGATATAGATTTTTGTGGTTGTAGAATACATTTTGAATGTGTTTATACTACAGGTGCATGTCGAGCATGTACTGACCCTTGTCGGAGGTGTCCTCCTGGTGCTTCTTGTACTAGTCCTACTACGGATTGGTGTACTACTGATCCTGTTTGTACTGTTTTTATTGGTTATACTAGTCCTAATACTCCTAGTTGGACTCAGTCTTGTGAGGATAGGCAGGGTAAGTATTTGTATGGTGTTTATCGTGGGGATGGTACTTATGATGATTGCCTTTTGGAGGGTACTGTTTGTGCTAGTGGGCGTAGACTTCGGTATAGTCCTCCTTTTACTGTTGAAGGTGTTCCTTTAGGTCCTATTCAGGATCTTTGTCCTGATGGTCATATTGTTGATGGTAATGTTTGGAGGATTGGTCAGTGGGATGTTTATACGGGATATCGGTGTGCAAGTGATAGTGAATGTACAGGTGGTGGTGCTGATCCTACTCCTGAACCTGATCCTACTGAATGTACTCCGGGGGATCATGATCAGTGTAATCATCTTGATTATATTGCTTATAAGTGTGATGGTACTTATCCTAGTATGAGGAGTAATAAGGAAGTTTGGGAGACTGAATGTACTGTTAGTGGTGCCTGTCAGCTTATACAGAATAATATTAAGTCGGATTCAGTTTGGTGCGATGAGGGTTGGAGGGCTACTGCTTGTGGCAATGAGCCTCAGGCTTGTGTTACTGATTCTAGGAGGTGTGCTTGTTAATGAGACTAATACTATTATTCTTAATAGTAATGGTCATTCTTTTTTCTTGTAAAGACTCGTCTTCTCCTTCTTATGGTGATGATTTTAGGGTTCCTGCTAATCTGCTTATTGGTGTTTTTACTAATTATTCTGATTCGAATAGTATGCATGTTAGTCCTATGTCATCTTGGTATAAGGTCGATGACTACACTCTCAGTACATATTGTGGTTATGATGTATTGTTTCATGAGCTCTCTCTTATAGGTTATGAGATGGAGGATGATTGTTTGCAGGCAAGGGTTATTCTTAGGGCTTTTAGTCCTATAGGCTCTGATAATATGGTTTTTATGGAAAACTTGAGTTTGGATGATTATGCTGTAGGATTATATTATAGTGCTGTTATGTTATATTATTTTGATGATCCTGCAGATAGTGATGTTTTTGCCCGTAATCTTGCAATGAAGACTCGAGAGTTGTATGACGATATGTTTGATTTTAGTGTGCATTATGATAATCCTGCTCTTTTTGTTAGGGATGGGCGTTCTGCTGTTTTTGAGTATTATCATTATTCTGTAGGCGCTCCTCTTTTTTTGGGTTTGGATGATATTAAGGGTTATTCTCATCTGATTATTATGCAGAAGGATAATATAGTATTGGTGCATAAGGCTTATGCTCCTGAACAATTATTGCGAATTAGACCATAACCATTAATTATGCTTGTTCTTTTATGACAACTTGTATTTATTGCATAAACAATTATTATTAGATTATAAAATATGATATGCCTAAAGATGTTGTTAACAAGAGTATGAGATAACTATTCCGGACAGAGCCCGACAATATCGAAACATTTTTAAGCAGGTAATATTCGTTCTTGTATAGGGGTGGATTATATGTTCAGAGTCGCAATTAACGGTTTTGGTAGAATAGGAAGAATGGTATTTAGGGCGGGGTTTAATGATCCTGAAATAGAGTTTGTTGCTGTTAATGACCTTGCATCTACTGAGAATCTTGCTTACTTATTGAAGTATGATAGTGTTCATGGCAGGTTTCCTGGAGAGGTTTCTTATGACAATGATAATATTTATGTCAATGGCAAGAGGATTAGGGTTTATTCTCAAAAAGAGCCTTCAAATTTACCTTGGGCTGATCTAAAAATTGATGTGGTTGTAGAAAGCACTGGTATTTTTAGGACTAAGGAGAGTGCGTCCAAGCATATTAGTGCGGGTGCAAAAAAAGTATTATTGTCTGCTCCAGGAAAAGACATAGACTTGACTATTGTTAAGGGTGTTAATGAGCATGAGTATGATGGTAGTTTGCATCATGTAGTATCTAATGCTTCTTGTACGACAAATAATATTGCTCCTATAATTAAGGTTCTTAATGACAATTATGGTGTTAGGCAGGGTTATTTTGTTACTATACACTCTTATACTCCTGACCAGCACTTATTGGACAGTCCTCATAGTGATTTCAGGCGGGGAAGGCATGCTGCTCTTAGTATTATCCCTACTACTACAGGTGCTGCCAAGAGTGTAGGGGAGACTATACCTTCTCTTAAAGGCAAGTTAGACGGGCATGCTGTAAGAGTCCCTACGCCTAACGGCTCTTATACTGATATTAATGTCATATTAGATAAGGAGGTTAGTGCTGATGAGATTAACAGTCTTTTTAAGAGTGTGGCGAATTATCATCTAAAATCTGTGCTGGAATATTCTGATGAGCACTTGGTTAGCGCTGATATTATAGGGAATCCTCATTCTGCCATTTTTGACAGTAGAATGACAAAGTCTATGGGCAGTTTTGTTAAGGTAATGGCATGGTATGATAATGAGGCTGGATATTCTTATAGGATGATAGACCTAATAAAAGTAATCATGCAATAAATATTTTATAAAACAATTATTATAAAATATTCTTTATATAATATATTTTGTAGTATGAAATTATATATAAATATAGTAAATTACTATAAAGTAGTGACAAAACATGGATTTATTTGTAAAAAAGAAGGAAAGGGTAGAAGCTCCTAGTAACCTGTCTGATATTATAGGGAATCATATAGGAGCTTATGAGCATTCTGAGCATAAGCAAAGAGCGCATAGTTTTGGTAGGAAAACGGCAATAGCATGCGCTGCAAGCATGGCATTAATGATAGGAGGATTATATGGTAACGAGCATTACAATGCTAATAGGAATGAATATAATAATAGGATAGCTCAAGCCATAAACGAGCATGCAAGCAACAGGATGCCTGCAAATCCATCATTAGCAGGATACATGGGATTATATAATAATGACTAATAGAGGTGTATGATATGACTAATAATATGGGTAAGAATATTGCTTATGGACTTGCAGGACTAGGAATGCTCATAGCAGTATATACAGCAAGGGAGCCTATAACCAATTATGTGCAGAATGTCAGGACTCCGCACAACGTAGTTGCTGCAGCAGACTTGAACCCTAACACTATAATAGTTAGGCAAGGAGACAGTATAGAAAGATACAGGCTTAACTGCGCTCCTAATACAACTCCTACAGATTACAAGAATAGAGTACTCGAGAATAATCAGAAGGACAATGTAGCTGTACGCCAGGGAGATTTGCTCGAAGTATTAGTGGACGATGAGAATGCAAATGAATGGTGCCAGCAAAGAATGAACGAGAACAGGCACCTAAACGAGTAATACATCCTTTAATGAAGGGCATATAACCAAACAATTTAATACTCTATTATTATACTGTGATATTATGGATGGAGACAGGATAGTGCTGGACAGGGCGTCTTTTAAGGCATTAGCAGTAGATTCTCGTATTAGCATACTAAAATTATTGGATGAGAGGCCTCATACGCTAACAGAACTCGCAGCAGAACTCGAACTGAGCCATGGGACTGTAAAAGAACATTTAGAAGTACTCGAATCATCAGGGCTGATAATAAAGAATGATGAGGGGAGGAAGTGGAAGTACTATGATCTTACAGACAAGGGCAGGATGCTTGTTAATCCAAGGGGAGCAAGAGTATTTTTTAGCTTCATGTTCAGCCTCATAGCAACTATGATACTAGGTATTAGCATGATGGTAAGGTCGTTTCTAAGCGTTAGTCAAGAGGCTGCTATCACGAGGATGGAAGCGGCATCAGACACTCTAATGATGGTTGCAGAGGAATCTCCAAGAGCATTTGTTCCTGACGCGCTATTTTTGACATTTATTGTAATGCTCATAGCAACCATAGTATTATTTATTATGTCTTTAAGGGCTGAAAGCAACAAAATAGCCTAAAACCCCAGTAACATTTATAAAGAGTGGTGTTGTTTTTCCGACGATGAAAGCAATAGAAGACATTAAGGGCAAGAGAGTCCTGCTTCGTTTGGACCTTAACGTGCCTGTCAGGAACAACAAGATATCAGACACTTCCAGGATAAAAACAGTATTGCCTACTATTAGGATGTTGCTCAAGAACAATAATAGCATAGTAATAATGAGCCATTATGGCAGGCCTAAAGGAAAAGAAAAAAAGTATTCCCTAAAACAAGTTTCTAATAAACTCTCGGAGATGCTTAAATGCAAAGTATTGTTTGCAGATAGCATTACATCAAAGAAAACAAAAGCACTGGCATCCAAGCTCAAGCCTAAAGAAATCCTTATGCTGGAAAACCTTAGGTATTATCCTGGAGAAGAAGAAGGGGACGATGAATTCGCACGAACATTGTCAGGATTAGGAGAGGTTTATGTTAACGATGCTTTCAGCGCATCTCACAGGAAACACGCTTCTATTACAGGAGTTCCCAAATTCCTTCCTTCGTATGAAGGATTGCATTTTAGAAGCGAGCATGACAACCTATTGCTCGCTTTAAACCCTAAGAGTCCTAGCATTGCAATAATAGGAGGAGCAAAAATATCTACCAAGATAGGAATAATAAAAAGCATCCTAAAAAAGTATGACCACGTGTTCATAGGAGGGGCCATGATGTTCACTCTTCTTAAGGCGCAAGGATATTGTGTCGGCAAGAGCCTTGTAGAAGAGGAGAGTATAGGAATAGCAAAAAAATTGTATAACAATCCTAAAATAATAGTAGCGTCTGACGTCGTAGCTTCCAAGACAGTATCGTCTAACGGTAGGCATTATATTAAGAGCATTGATGATATGGGGCCCGACGATATAGGACTGGACATAGGGCCTAAGAGCATTAAGGAATTATCATCGCTTATAGGAAAATGCAAGACAGTAGTATGGAATGGTCCTTTAGGCTTAGTAGAGCTTAATCCTTATAGGGAAGGAACAAGGAAGGTTGCCGAGCGACTCACAAGAACAAGAGCAAAGACCATTATAGGCGGCGGGGACACTATTGCAATAATACAGAAGTTGAGGCTTAAAGGATATACCTATGTATCAACCTCTGGAGGGGCAATGCTAGAATACATTGAGAATGGCACATTGCCTGGTATTAGATCAATAAAAAAACATCATTAAATCTTTGTCACATCTTACTGACGAATAATACTGTGGTTTTGTTGTCGTCTACAGAAACCTTTAAATTGGTCCTATAACTCCAATACCAACATAATTGTAATCATTATGGGGTGGATAATCATATGGACCAGCAAATACAGACATTCGAATCAAAAATAAGAGGAGCATTCAAAAAAGTAAAACAGGATATTACTTTTATCAAAGGATACCTTAAGCGGCAAGACGATCTGTTAAAAGAAGTAAAAAAAGAACTGTCTGACACTGTATCATCCAACGATTTCTATAAGTTCACAGAAAAACTCTCAGAAAAGCTCGACGGCATGAGATCATATTATGTCAGCAAGGACGAGCTCTCTAAAGCAACAGAAAGGGTGGAAAAAGAGATTACTCAGCTAAAGTCAATGCTTGACAATACTGCGATCAAAGGGCTTTCTTCAGAAGTCCAGGCCTTAAGAAAAGAGCAGGACCGGCTAAAAAAAGAACAGGTACCAAAAAAAGATTATGATAAGCTATTGGATGATGCAGAACACAATTTTAAAGAGCTTGCAAAAGAGGTAGCACAAGCAAAATCTTATGATAATGACATCAAGGACCTGCAAAATGAAGTGTCTGCACTAATGAAACAATTGCAGGAGAAGGAAAAGCCCGAAAAGAAGACTAAGACTCAAGAAAAACAAGAACTAAAGATTCAGACCATGCTTGATGACATGTCAGCAAAATCTGAGGGTTTCGAAAGAGAAATAAGAATACTCCAAGACAAGATGGAAGATGTTTCCAGAAAGATTTCTGAACCAAAAAAGAAAGAGTCTGCAAAAGAAGACACTAAACTATTAGACGAGATTAATATGCAGAAGAGAGAGTTTAATGATGCTATTGACCAGCAGGATAGGCAGTTAGAAAAGATGAGAAACGAACTGCAGCTCAAGATTGACGATTCAGACTTTTCTTCCAGGATACAATCCGAGGTGCAGTCTGCTGTAGACAGGCTTGACTTCATAAGAGTCGAAGAGCTTAACTCTAAGATAGACGAGTTCAACACTGCATTAGAGGACTTGGCATCTATTAAGGACTTGCAGAAAGGAATATCATCATTCGAAAAAGAGTCGTTCAATCCACTCAAAAAAGAGATAACACAACTCTCCAAAGAGCAAGAAGCAATACGCAAGATACTATCTAGGTTGGAAGAGAATGCTGACAGCCAGTCCGCAAAAAAACTGTCAGCTTTTGAACTTAGGCTTGACAGGATAGAAGAGGCTATCCAGTCTCCAGGAGCCGAGAGCGGGAAAGTTGAAGAGCTATTCGGCCTGGTAAAGGATCTTGAAGAAGAGCAGAAGATGCTCATATCAGAAATATCTGATATTAGCAGCAAGCCTACAATGAACGAGAAGATAATACAATCATTGTCCAAAGACATGGAAGAGCTTAAAGAAAAAGTTGATGATATTGACCTGTCCATGCCCAAAGGAAAGAAAGGTAGGGGCAAGGATGATGACATAGAACAGTTAAGGGCTGAGATAGAATTCTTGAGAAACAATTTTGTGACTCAAGGTGATGTTGACAGTACTCTAAACGCTATTAGTGATGAGCTAAGAGAAATAAAGGATACTAGAGTTGTTGCTACTAAAGATGATGATGAACTCTCAACTGTTAAGTCTGACGTATCACAGATAAAAAAGCATCTTGCTTCCAAAGTAGTATTATTGGAGGCTGAAACAGACAAGTATGCTGGTCAGATAGCATTATTGTATGAGGATATGAGAAAGTCCTTGGAGAGACAATCATTCCTCGAGAGAAGACTCGCGGATATTGAGAGCATGAACGATAGCCTTGCAGCTAAAGAAAAAGACGCGAGAATATCATACGAGTCTGCAAGGGAGCAGCTGGAAAACACAGAAAAAAAACTGCATCAGATGGAAGAAGACTCTGACAGGAAAGCCAAGAGCCAGCTTACTCTCGAAGAGTCTTCAAGACAAGATGATGAGAGGCCGGGATTCTTTTCGAGGATGTGGAAGGGCATCATAGAATTTTTCAGTGAGGAAGAAGAATTGAAAGAAGATGACAAAAAGCCTTCAGAGCCGATAAAAGAAGACGAGCCTGGACGAAAACAGTCTCCTGAGGCTGTAGAGAAGAAGGAAGATGAAGGGTTTAGGTTCTTTGATGAAGAACAACCTCCAGAAACTAAGAAGAGGGGAAGGCCTAAGACTGCAAAAAAAGAGGATGACGACGAGCTATACTAGTAAAGGGCAGAGAGTTTCTTAGTCCTCTTGTTATGGCCCGATACTATCGTATAATCCTTATTATACTCTTTTTTTAATATCCCTAATAATTCCTTGTTTGCCTTTCCTTTTATAGGAGGAGATTTTATTTCTACTATCAGAATAATATTATTAAATTCAACTATATCCTAGTCGTATTCTCTCCATGTGTTCTTGCATTCAGTGCATCTAAAGAATCTTGTCTCTCCCTCATCCCCTGCCCTTGTCTGGAGAGTCCAAAAATATGCTTGCGCATTACCGCATTTTCTGCATTCAGCATCCACTATGGGGAGGCTTTCAGCATTCTCATCGACTACTTCTACTCGCCTATCTTCTTTTTTTATAGGCTCTTTTATTATTTTGGTTTCAGAATCAACCCTTTTTACTGTGTGCTTGCATTTAGTGCACTTAAAACTCATTTTGCCGCCATCATTATTAGGCACCATGATTGCCCCGCACTTATTGCAGTATAATACCATGATAATGAGCATGAAATAACTCTTTTTAAGCGTTTGTCTTAACATTAGTGTTAAGAAGCCCTATTGTTTCCTCTTATAGTGTCTATTATCCAAGTCCACCCTATCTTGACATACCCTACATAAGGTATTCTTGCAGAAGCCCTCCCTATAATCCTGTCTTCTGTCATGTTAACCTCACTAATATCCCCGTGCATAGGGGTAGGATTAGCATCTCCTTTAGTTGTATATAGTCGTTGTCCATCAGTATATTCTATTCTGACAATCCTATGTATTATGGGTTCTGGCTGGTTAGCCCTGAATACTATTATATCACCAACCTCAAGATTATTGGGTCTTGTCAGGAATACAATGTCTCCTTTATTAAGGCCATTTCTGTAAGGAAAGTCTATAAAATCAGAATACAATATCTGATATGGTGAGTATTCCATTTGTTTCATCTCCCACCAGTCATCAAAAGAAAGCCCGTTATGCTGCATTGACTCGGATACTATTGCTACTACAGGATAAGGCGTTCCCAGTATTAGTCCCAGTACAGGGTATATGACAAATTGTATTAGTATTATGGCGATAATTACATTAGCTATGAAGCTCCATGGACTGTCATCATGCCACAAGAAATGCCATACTTTCTTAGCATAATCTTTTATCATGATAGTCCGAAAATCCAGTTGGTTTATAAAGATGGTGATATTATTGATGACAACTTATTTATAATCATAGGTTTACTGGATGTTATGGAATTATCTTTAAAGAACGATACCTTCATAAAATGCCCTAAATGTGATAGGACACTCGTGGAAGGAAGATGGTCTAAACAGAAATCATTACAAGCATTATCATACTTTCTTGACAAATCCATAGTAGAGGATTATTGGAGGCTTGATGGCATCATTCCTCCTATAGAGGTTACGGGAAAGCTCCCTAAAAAGATTAGTCTTAGGCTCATATACAATAATGATGATGATGATTATGAGACTGTAATACAAGTAAATGTTAAGAACAGGGTGTGTGAAGACTGCCATAAGAGTACGGGACAATATTTTGAAGGGTACTTGCAGTTAAGAAACGCTAGCTCAGATCAGATAGTCCACGCCAAGAAACTGGTAGGAGAAAAAGGGTCTATAAAAAAAGAGAAGATAAGGGATGGTAATGCTGATTTTACTGTGAGCAGCAATAAGGCGATAATACATGCGATTAGGGAGCTGTCAAAACATTATAATGGCATAAGCAATGTGACTTCAAAGCTCCATACCAAGGATAAGCAGTCATCCAAAGAGAAGCATAGGATTACAGGGCTCTATAAGTTTCTTGGCATAGGCAAGAATGACATAGTAGTCTATGAAGAGTCATACTATATTGTGAGAGGCATAGGCACTAAGAAGATAATGCTGGAGAGCATAGGGCTTAAACAGCAAAAAAAGTCAGTTCCTATAGGAGATTATGGGAAAATGTCCATAGTCAATGCTTTTAGTACTACCATTATTAGGACTGCTCCTGTACTAATGGTATTGGATGAGCATTATCAGCCATCACCAGCCTATCTTATAGGAAAACTGGATAAGAACGAAAAAGAAGTTAGGGCTGTAAGGACTAATGAAGGCCTATTTATTTTAGAATCATAATAACACTAAACGTGCAATAATAGTATCATGGTAACATATGATATTGCGCCAGTAACTAATGGCATTACTATATTATCGTCAACTATCCATATCCTGTCATAATAATAGTCTATTATTCCTGATGTTATTGCTGCTATGACTATTACTATTATGGATATGTGCGCATAGAAGCTTGAGAGCAGTGCGAATGATGCTATGCTACCTATAGCAGTGCCATATATGCTTCTCTTGTTTAATGCCTTATCCTGGAATAATGATATTATGGTGCTTATCCCGTCTGTTATGCTAACGCATATTCCTGCGATTAGTGCTATGTCTTTGTGGAATATGATGAATGATGCGCCTATTCCTAATCCTAGCATTATAGCGCCGTATCCTGGTATTATGTCTTTCCTGTCATATTTTTCTATAATCCTCTCAATGCTCCTTATAGGATGCTTATGGAAGAGTATGGATAATATCATTAACAATAATGACACTCCTATTATCTGGAGTCCTGTAATAGTGCTGTTGTATGCGAGTAGCGTTATTCCTATTCCTATAATAATATGGAATATTTTCCTGGTACCCTCTCTTATAATACGCTTCTTATTGGCCATTATTGTTCCTCACTGCCTATCAGCATAATATACACCCATGATAGTGAGTATCCTAGCAGGCTACCTGCTATGACATCAGTAAAGTAGTGCTCTCTTAATAATATTCTGCTAATCCCTATCAATATTGCGGCTACCATGAATATTATTCCTATCTTTCTGCTATGAGAGAATGCTATTGGGAGGAGTGCGAATGCGAATGCTGCATGACCGCTTGGAAAAGAATAGTCTGGAGAGTAGTCTGTAGGCCTAATCCTGCCAAAAACCAGTTTTATTACTTGTACAGATAGTATTATTGATGATAATAGTATAGCGTTTAGTATCATCCTCTGCTTCCCCCATGTCTTATAAGAATAATATAGTATTGTTATTCCTAATAGTCCGAGGAACCATAACTGGGAGACTATTATTATAGGGGTTATAGGAAAGTATAAGTACTCGTTTATCATAGAGTCTATGAACATGCCTAGTATCATTAAAATGATTCCTACCGTGATAAATATTAACGGTTTTCCCGATATCATAGTACTATATTATGCGATATCCTTTATATATGCTTTTATAGCATTGGCTCTGTCCTAAATCTCCTACTCCGCTTACCAAAACCCTATACTAAAGCATAGGAGCTTGGTAAGCTACGCCGTGCCAGTGCCATTATTGCTGCGCAAAATGACACCAACAATGGCAACGACGGAGTCTTAGGACAGAGCATATAGCATTATGGGACTATGGCAATAGCTGTGAGGGTAATAATAGTAACTGCTGTGCCGGCTATTATCACTCCTATTAGTGATGCCTTGGCAAAAGCTTTTCTCTCCATTCCTAGCATGTAAGCTCCTAAAGCCCCGGTATAGACTCCTGATCCTGGCAGTGGAATGCCTATGAACAATGCAAGTCCTATAATCCCATATTTTTGTACATATCCGTGTATTCTCCTCTGCGACCTATAGAGTATTTTTTCTATAATCCTGTCCATTACTTTGATCTTTCTTAGTATCGATAATATTAGGTCCATAAAATAGTATAATAATAAGCCTAGTATCCAGTTTGCGATTACTGCTACTATGAATACGATGGGCCATGGCACTGGAGACAATGATACTGTGATGCTGGTGAATTTTATTGTAACTGCGAGTCCTAATATTCCTGCAGGTATTGATATTCTGAGTTCGAGCAATGGTATCATAGTCAACAGTATTATTAGCAGTATGTCTGTTATCATTAGGCAGTCCTTCTTTTCATGCTAATGCTTAGTTTATTATTATAGTGTCTAGAGTCTTTTATTATCCTATCAATTATTTCTTCGGGTTTTCTATACTGACGTTCTTCTATGGCATAGAGTCTCATGTCCTTTTCTATAATATTATCATGCTTTTCTATGAATGCTTTGGCGCTCTGCCTCATTCTTACTGGAGGGCCTTGCACTTCCATTATTTTGGGTAATAGGAATGTTCCCAGCCAAACCCTAGTAGTCCATTCCATCCTATCCTCATTATATTCATATTCTTCTCCTATGACTATGAATGTTGCCAGTTCTCTCAATATCTTCTCGTGCAAACTCCTCATCTTTGCAGGGAATGTATGGTCTTCAAGATCAGTATTCCTTATCCTAACCTCAACATATCTTCCTTTATTCCTTATGATGGGATTGTAGAATGCGCTTATGGTAGGCTTATCATGAAACTTATTAGACAGCATTATAAATCTCATATAAGCCTTCTCGTCTATAGATGCACTCGCATTCCTGTCAGGCTGGACAGGGTCTATTATTATTAGGGGGGTGTGCTTGCCTATAGACCATGAACTTATGGCCTCTTTCTTATTGTCATAATGCCCTTCCATGTCATAATATTCGCCTATAGTATTCCAGTCCTTAACCGTACTTATAAGATTCTTGAAAGTCTTATGGAGTATTATTAGCAGTTCGCAAGTATACCCTGAGAATCCTCTAATATGGCTCTCGGCGCCATAAAGCTTTTGCGCTTTTAGGAATTGTTTTAGTAGCCTTACCTCGTCATTGTTCTTCAGGTTTTCGTTAACATACATTACATGGTGAGGGCTTGCGTCCATTATCCTATGCTGCAATGATGCATTCTCAACATCTATTACAGGAATAATTTCGAAGAGTATATTGTCATATTCTATATGAAAATAGTCTCTGGTAGCATGTATCCTCTTAATATTGTCATATTTCTTTTTGAGTATATCATATGCTATTTTGGATATGTCCTTGTGCGCGTATGGTATGGGAGGAAATTTTAGGAATAAGTCTATGTCCTTGGCATTCCTTAACTGTGTATTCTTTGCTATGCTCCCTCCTAATGATACTTCTACAGTAATATCATTAGTAATGAACAATTCTTTTATATCAGATATCATGTCATTTGATGCTTTTAGGAATCTTTTTTTTTCTTTAACAGTAGGCTTTACTCTTGATAATACCTTGCTCCTAATCTGTGAATATGACAGTCCCATAAGCGTTATTATGCTGTGCTTATTATAAAAGTATTCTTATCAGAGTTTCTGTAGAAAACGTCTGTAAAGGTGTGCTATGCGCCACCCCGTAGACTACCACTGGCGGCATCAGCGTCAAGCGTTAACTTTCATTAACGCTCCAGCTGACGGCTGTCGCACACCTTCACTACATGGTCTTTATCAGAAGCCCAACAATGGTGTTACCCATACCTCGAGTATAGCTGCTATTAACAGTATTATGGCACTTAGAGCGCCTAATTCAAGAAAGTCTACTATTATCCTCCTAAATACTTCGGGGTCTTTCCATGTCTTCCTTATTATTCCAGCTCCCAGTATTCCTGAAGCGAGCGCTGCCATAAAGAATGCCAGCATTTCAGGAATTCCATGCAGAGCGTATTGCAATAGGCTTGTTATGAAAGCTGTAATGCTGTTGAGTATGCCCGGATTCATAAGCATACTATCTTTCCAGGTTATTCCTGCCGCAACTGCTACTACGGATGCATTCCATGTCAATACAAATATAGCGCCATATCCGTAGAAGAACCCGAACAATAATGCAAATAGCAATACCTTCATGTTATTGCCGAATATTAAGTTAAATCTTTCAAGCCCACATATTGCCTCTCCTGGAGCGCATTGTATTGTGCTTGCTCCAGTAATACCTAGAGCAATACGACGGTATTCACTCACTTGTGCATCAAATAGGACTCCTGTAGTCTGATAATCCAATACCCCGTACCAGAAAGTATATGCTATTACAAATCCTAAGAATAATGCCATGAAAGCCTTTAGGGCTCTTGCATGATGCCATAATATCTTAGTTTCATTATTGGTCTTTTCAGCAACCCTCTCTTCTATTTCAACCAGCTTGTGCATGATATGGGCTGAAGCAAGTACTGTTAGGAATATCATTACCATAGAAGAGTATTTGTAGAATACCCAGTAAGACAATAATAGGCCTATACTGGCGTATAGCAATCCGAGCAGGAATATTTTCCAGCTGTTATGCTCTGCCTCTCTCCATCCTATGAGGGCTTCTAAGACCATAACAAATCATTCCACATATTGTTTATAAATCTATCTTAGTTTTTTGTGGTATTGTATCCTAATGTCATTGACTAATATTTATATACTCTTTTTGATATCACCAATGTTATGAGTGCATCGAATAATGATAACATTGTATTAGTGGCATCATGCCTTCCTGGCTTTGCTGATGCGCTGGCTATAGAGTCCGAAAGGCATAACATGACAGTTACTTCGAAGAATGACTCTTATCTAATAATAGAAGGGAGCGTTATAGACTCTTATAGCATGATAACGTGCTCTCAGACGGCTATTGGAATGATGGTATTGCTTGGAAGAATGGACTATAATGGAATGTTTACTCCTCAAAATAATATTACAGGCATAAAATCTATTATGGATGATAAGTTCAAGATTGTCAGCAGGGATATTGCTCATGACACTATAATGGCTGTTAGCAATATGATAACTAAAGAGATGGGATTGGAGCCGAGCCTTGACAATTACAATCTCCCTATAGGAATAATAGAGGATAACGGCAATCATATTATTGGAATAAACGCTTATAGCCATGACTATCATAAGAGGGATTATAGGGTGTACTCTTCCAGACAGTCCTCTAATCCCGTATTATATGCTAGCCTGCTGGAATTGGCTATTAATAATAATACTAATAGCATGATTGACTTCTTGTGCCAGGACGGGACATTCTGTATAGAATACGCTCTAAGAGAATCCAATACTATAAGGAGGCATAATAGTCATATGATGACCAGGTTATTAATAGAAGACATATACAATAATATTAATGTAGATTATTATGAGCCGTCATCAGGAATATACTGTTATGACGAGAGCATGCCATCTATTGCAAAAGCAAGGCATAACAGCAGACTGGCAGGGGTTGAAAGGCATATTAGGTTTGGGAGGATGAATATCGATTATATTCCATTAAGCCACGAGCCTAATAGCATTAGCCTAATAGCATCAAAACTCCCACTATTGTCACAGTCTTACAATAAAAAAATGTATACGGGTCTTGCTCGCAGGCTACTTAAGACTGCTAATAAAATATTATGTGATGATGGAAAAATAGTATTATTGTCTAACGAGAAGGATATTCTATTGGACATAATGAGAGAGCATGGTTTTACTCATTATAATATCATGGAATATTCCAAGGGAGAATCATTATTGTACGGGATTATAGGAAGCAGGGGTGGCTTGTGATGGGCTTTAGGCCAAGACAGGCGTCATTGTTATTATTGCTCATTATACCCATAGTATTGTCTGTAATAGCATTGTCTATAGGAAATATTGATTCTGATGACCTTAGTATTAGGATGAATACTGAACACTTATTGTCAGAAAATTCTTTTAGGATGACAGACTCTTTTTTTGACGGTCGCCCTGTCATGAGACTCCAGGGTTTTGAGCTGTTAAGCATGATTATAGAAACGATAGGCTCATGGACTTTTACGAGGATATTCATGATGATATCATTCTCGTTGTCAGTATTGCTTGTCTATCTTATCAGTCTTAAGACCACTCAGAGTCCTGCAGCATCATGGTTTGCAGTCCTATTAGCATCAACCAGTCCTATAGTACTAAAGAATGCATTGTCATACAATGAACTGTTATTCTCCATACCTATAATGCTGTTCATAACATACTTATTTGTACAGAAGAGAATGCCTCTTGGCCTGATAATTTTCTCTTTTGCACTGCTGACACTACTAAACTTTTCTAGCGTATACCTCCTTGTAATAATGATATTATACTATCTTATCATGAATGCTACAGGAACAAGGGCTGAAAAGAACTCTTACGAGGCTTTTATAATATCATCATTCGTATTCATAGGAATACTGACATTATACATGGTATTGTTCCAGGACTATAACAGGATACCAGTATTCTATAATAACATGCCTACTGGAATGTTAATGGAACTGTACAGTCCACTATCGCTTGTGGGAAGACTGCTTGGACCTGGCCTAATGGTCATATTCTTTGCTGCGCTGGGATCATACCATATTATAAGCAGGGCGAATGAGAAGGCACTGCTTCCATTCTCTATGCTTATAGGAGGATCACTAATGAGTCTTTTCTTTGCTGACAAGATGTCTATTGCATTGTTTGCCATGGGAGCTTTTATAGTGGCAGGCCACGGTATTAGCATGATGTTGCAGTGGCTTAGCATCTCTAAGGCAGCTCATTTTATCAGAATAATATTCATAATACTTGCAATGGTTATTGCAGGTTCCGGGATTACACAGAGCATTATTGCTATTAATGATGTTAAGAATAATTTTGCTTCGGATGACGAGCTAAGAGCGTATGATTACATTAGTAATCTTCAACGTGAGAGGATATTTACAACTATGGATATGGCGACCAGAACAACATATTATACTGGCAAGAATGTTTTTATCAATGACGATTTTAGGGGCATATATGATTCGAACTATTATTATAATAAGTATGTCCAGCTGTTAACTTCAAGGTCTACTGTTGAGGCTTTAATGGTCTTAAGAGATGAGAATATAGGAATACTGTTGTTTAGAGAGGATGACATTCCATTCTACCTCCAAGAGGATGTTATAGACTACAGGTGTTTTACCCATGCAATATTTGGTGATATTCATGTATATGAAATAATATGTGAGGTGCGGTCATGAGGAAAGGAATATTTATCCTGGCAATTATAGCCTTGTTGCTCTCATACTATTTTTTTATAGCAGCTCCACTGATAGGAAGCATAGGATACTATAATGATGATTATATGCTCTATTCATGGTGCGAGATTCCGAGGGGTTTAATGCAGGAGAGCGAGACTTGCACCAGTCCTATATCTATAATCAATATTTTTTTGGGAGCTATTATAGTAATACTGTTGTCTTTGCTTGGCATGAGGATGGTTTATGGGAATGAGAAGGATGATACCAAAATATTAATTGTAGTAGTATGGATCATAGGATTATTTTCATTGCCCATACTAAGAAACTTATTCTCCAGCATCATGCACTCTGTACAGGCATTATACATCATAATAGTACTCTACTTTTTGTTTAACACTAAGAGACTTTCACATTCTTTTATAGTGGCATTATTGTCATTAGTCATTTCTATCGTTATGTTTGGACTGCTCTATACTCTATTGTTGTTGCCTTTTATTATTGCATTATTGTTGAAAAGAGTATTATGGCATAATGATAAGCACTGGTATAGAACAGTAGTATTCTCCATACCGATAATCGCGCTTATAGTATCGTCATTGCTACTACTTATATCAAACATGGCATTATCCTCATACAATACTATTATTGCAAATATCTTTTTGTTGTCAGGTACTCTTGGATATCCACTCTCTTTTATAGGAGCAATAGTATTATGCCTTATCATAATATTTATCAGGATAAGGCAGGATTATATCCTGCTTATACTGTTGGTTGTATCATCGTCGTATTATGTACTTCTAGGTCCTCTCTCAGCATCGTTCCATACCATAATATTTTCTGTAGCATTATTGTATATTATGAGGTGGATTGTCAGCAATGAATGGTCTTACAATGTTACACGCAACTATCTTATGGCGATTATAATGGGATCCATAATAGTATTCGGCATAATGATAGTGATGCAGGATGATGCGCATGCCAGAGGAACTATTCCTGATATTGAAGGGAGGATTGCTGTAATAGGCCCTCACAGCGCTTATTATGCGTGCTTATATGATACTTATCCTCCCATAGGATATTCCAGGAATGAGATTATGGACAATTATTATAGGCACCTTTATGACAATAATCCAAGGAGGCTTCACAGTTTATTGTTAAGCGAGAATATAGATTATTTGGTTATAGACAGAAACTATCTTATAGGATTATTGGAGAGGGATGATACAGGATTGTTATTCGTCCTAAGGGTTCATGACGGTTACGAGAGGATATACCCTGAGGGTGGGGATTTAAGACTCGAATATTATAGGATAGTATGATTACGGCTCGTTCTTCTTCCATACATTGTATTGGCTCTTCCTGAAATATTCGGGTATGCTAAGAATGTATATTATCATAATGAGGAGCCAGAACGGGAATAGGAAGAAGAATGGTATAATATGATACAAGTCTATTTTTCTGTCATACTTGATTATTGCTATTAATATTAGGGGGTATGAGAGCAGGCTTGATATTATTGCTATAGCGCTTATAATGGTTAGGGGAGATGCTCCTATAATAACATCAATAGTCCATGAGAAAAAGCCGTATAGGGTAAACCATCCTATTAGGAATCCTATAGCATTAGCGTCCATTATTATGCCGTTGCTGATAAAATATTCATAATATCCCGTTGTTATCTGGTATATTGTAAGGCTTCCCATGATTACTGACTGGAGATAATAGAATAACAATAGCGGGAATGCATAATAGTCTATAGGATGCCATCCTATCCTAAGATGCCTCTTGAAAAGGTTTAGCATTCCCCTTGCAAACCTGAACCTCTGCCTAAAAAAACCTTTGATATCATAAGGCATATTGGTTTTAGAATATGCTTTAGGAGCATACCTTATGTCATACCCTCTCCTGACCAGTCTTATGGTAATGTCCGCATCCTCTGCGAATCCTTCAGTGCTAAAGCCTCCCACTTCTGTTAATGCCTTTTTTCTGTACATTGCAAGAGGCCCGGGAGTCGTGATTATTGCTCTTGCCTTGCTAAATATTAGTCTTATGAGACTGTTCTGCAATTGTTCGAGATGCGCCCACATGCATATTCCCTTGTTCCTGTTATGGACTTGTACGGTGCATGTTACTCCACCTACATTCTTTTTTTCAATTTCTTCTTTCATGTGCATTAGGCTCTCTTGTCCTATAATACTGTCACCGTCTACTATTGCTATTAGATCTCCTCTAGACTCTAATAGCGCCCTGTTTATAGAAGCGGATTTTCCCCTCTGACTATGAGATAATACTATTATTCCATTATAAGATTCTGCTATCTTACGAGTATCGTCTATGCTTCCGTCATCAACTACTATTATTTGCTTGTCCCCATTCCATGAAGCTCTTAACGCTGATTCTATAGACTGCCTAATATAAGGAGCCTCATTCCTGGCAGGTATTATTATGGTAATGCTATTGTAAGACTCTGTTTTTTTTGCCCTTTTTTCAGGAAGCAATAATAGCATATAATATGATAATGCTATTATCAGGCTTAATGATGCGAAGATAAGAGTTAATAATTCTATGATGCTCATGCTACTATCTCTTTCTTATCCTTATCATGTCACCTATAGTAAGATCGTTAGCTCTTGATTCTGTATTTACGGTAGTCTGGCCTGTCTCCTTGATTTTTTCTATAAGCCTTATAGTAAAATATTTTTCTAGTTTCTTGGCATCGTCTACTGACGGCTTCATAGAGCCTCTCATATAAGCTTTTAGTACGGATTCTTTCATCCCCACTCTTTTTGCTATTGCATCCTCTTGTATTCCTGTTTTCATTACAGCTTTTCTTATAATATCATTGTATTGCGGTATTATTTCCTCGACATATTCTGGCTCGAAACTCTTGTACTTTGGTTTCTCTCTTATTATGGGCTTGGGCTTAGATTCTATTATTTTGCCGTATTTTGCACATGAACTGCATACTCTCATGTCAACGCCTTCTATTATGGCTTTTTTTAATGGCTCTTCCTTGCCGCACATCTCGCATTGCATACAATCCACCCCTATGATACAATATAGTTTGTATCATATCATTATATGCTTTTTGCATCATCCTTATATAATGCTATTATTGTTCTTAGGCTATGATAATACTGGTTACAGGTACTCCGGGAACTGGGAAGACTATGATAGGAAAGAAGTTAGCATCCTATTATGGTATTAAGTGTTATAATGTTCATGAAGAGGCATTGAGACTCGGCCTTATTATAGGTAGGGATGAGGATAGGAATGCTGATATTATAAGTGAGGATGACGTTGATAATATAGTATTAGGAATTACTGGTAATGATGATTCTTTTGTGTTGGAAGGACTATTGGCTCATCATGCTACTCCTCGCGATAATATGATATGCATAGTGTTGAAATGCGATATTACAGTATTGTCTGAGAGGCTTTTTAGTAGGGGTTATGATGAAAGAAAGGTTAGGGAGAATGTTGACAGCGAGATATTTTGTATTATAGAGTCTGAAGCGATTAGGGAAGGTCATGATATTATAGTCTTTGATAATAGCACTCCTATAGTATTATCTGATCTTATTAGGATTATTGACAAGAGATTAGGACAATAAGTCCTCGAATTGTGTGGTGAACTCTTCTAATACTATTTTTGTATTGACCAGTTTCCAGTTAAGATGCTTTATTATTTCTGTCATCCCATAGAGTATGTCTGTTTCTGTTACTATTCCTAATAATACTCCCTTTTCTACTATGGGAAACCTTCTAAAACCATTCTTTTTCATCATTCTTGCAGCGTCTACTATGGTGGTGTTAGGTGTTAGTGTTATTGGCTTTTTTGTCATTACCTTTACTAACTCTGTTTTTTTGGGATCCTTGTTTTTTAGCAATACTTTGTTAGTAAGGTCTCTTTCTGTTATTATTCCTACAGGCCTTGATTTTTCTATTACTATGATGCATCCTATGTTCTTCTCGCTCATCTCAGATACTGCATCGTATACTGTTTGGGTTGGCTTCATAGCCACTACCTTTTTGTTCATAATATTCTGTACATATTTTGTTTCAGCCACAAACGACCACCTGAATAATATTTTGGAATACTGCTTTTAAAGGTTTTCTTATAGTTTGTTTATAAATAAAATGGTATTGCAATTATACAATGGGATTCCAAAAATGCTATAAAGACAGGGTATTATGCTTGTTGTTATGGAATTGTCAGGCATCGATATTAGTCATATAGTAAGGGAGCTCCATCCAATGGTCAATGCTAAGATACAAAAAGCTTATGGCAATGACGATTATCCTTTAGTGCTCGATATTTATGGTTATGAATACAGGTACATGTATATTGTTTTGCCCCATATGATAGGTTTTAGCAATAACAAGGCTGTAATGCCTATAAAACCGCCAGGATTTGTAGAGAGGTCGAGGAAACACTTGCAAGGGCTTAGAATAAAGAGTATCAGCCAGTACGGTTTGGACAGGATAATAATATTGGAACTTGAAGGCAGGATTTATAGAAAAGTAATAATAGAACTTTTTTCTAAAGGCAATATTATTATATGCGACGAAAACGATAGGATGCTCACACTCTATAGGCAGGAGTCATATGCTTCCAGGACTGTTAGGACTGGGAGGCAATATGATTATCCTCCAAAAAATTATGATATTAGTCTGGATAATAATGATTCTTTTTATGATAGTCTCAAAGAGCATGATGACAAGCATCTTCTTAATGTTGTAGCCCAGATGGGTTTTGGAGGGTATAATGCTGAGAGGATACTAAAAGAACTTTTAGGAGATGAGTATGATGCCAAAAAGATTATAGGTGAATTGGATGAACATAAGATTAGGAGATTGTATGATATAATAATGGGATATGTTAATGCGAGGCATTATGATAAGGCATCCGATAGTATTATTATAGTGCCTGACGCTAAAGAGCCCAATAGTATCATAAGATTATTGGCAATGGATATTGTAAGCAAGCCCGAAGATAATATCGTTATAGACAATACTGATGAGGACAGGAAAGAGAGGATTATCAGTATGCAAGAAGAGCGTTCCAAAAAACTTGCTATAGAAGCTGAAGAGTTCAATAGGAAGGGCAGCATAATATACGAGAGGTATGATGATATTAAGAGGGCTTTAGAGTATGCAAGGGACTATAAGGAGAAGAATGGCTCTCTTAAGGGGATAATGGATGTCTGGCCTAAAGATCTTCCTAAGCTCGTTAGGATTGGTGAGGACGGGAAGACGTTTGAGATAGACTTGTAAATATAATATTAAGATCGTATTCTCTGCTTATGTCTTCACAGTATTCTTTTATTGGACTGTCTAAACTGTGCTGGTGGGATATTACTAGTATTCCGTTATCCAATGATGTCACTTCATATAATGGCTTGTACCATCTTCCAAGCTTTTCGTCTGGCAATAACTGTTCTATAGTCTCAGATGAAGCATCATAATCTTGTCCTCTAACAGTGCCATGTATTATATGACGGTCGTTCCTAAGCCTTGCCTCTAATGATAATAGGAGATATCCTGTTATAGAGTTATAATCGGTATTGCGAGAGTATAATTCGTGTTCCTTTCCTATAATAGTATTCCATCTTTCCATCTTAAGTACCTATAATGAGATAGTATTAGGGTGGGACAGCGATTCCGGGTTCCCATACGAAGTACAGTACAACCGGAAACGCGGGCCTTCTTCACTTCCGAGTTCGAAATGGGATCGGGTGTTACAAGACCGCTATGACCGTCCACATCCAAGAGGTATTATTATCCTATTTTAAGCGTTTCGGTTGATAAGGCTGTGTAGTAAGGGTGTGCGACAGCCGTCAGCTGGAGTGGGAACAACGTTCACGCTTGACGCTCATGCGGCCGGGGGATGGCCCCTGCGGGGTGGCGCATAGCATAATCATCCCTCGTATAATCGTTTGTTCCTAAGAATATATTTAAATAATACTGGTGTTCCGGAGCATATGTGGCATTAGGATTGAAATCCTGATGCTGTGAGGGGTTATGTATGAAACTGATTATACCCATGGCGGGGAAAGGCACTAGGCTGAGGCCTCATACTTGGAGCAAGCCTAAGCCATTGCTAAAAGTTGCCGGCAAACCGGTATTGCACCATATTATCGACAGGATAGCAAGAGATATTGAGATTGACGAGGCAATATTCATAATATCTGGTATGGAAGACCAGATTAGGAGCGCTGTAAGCTCTTTTAATTTCAAAAAGACATTTTATCATCAAGAACACCTTAACGGTGATGCTGGGGCTATCATCAAGGCTAGAGATGATGTTATAGGAGAGGCTATGATAGTTTTTAGCGATACTGTTTTTGATGCTGACATAGAAAATATCAGCAGTATTATGACTGATGGCATAGTATGGGTAAAAGAGGTTGAGGATCCTAGGAGTTTTGGAGTGGTAGAAGTGCAGAATAATATTATTAAGGATGTTGTTGAAAAGCCTAAAGTGCCTCCTTCAAATCTTGCTATTATTGGACTATACTATTTTAAGGATATGACTAAAGTGTTTGAGGCTATAGAATACTTGTTTGCCAATAATATCACGACTAAGGATGAGTATAGGCTTGCTGATGCATTATCTCTAATGATTAAGGATGGGATGAAGCTTAGCATTAGAGAGGTTAGCAAGTGGCTGGACTGTGGCACTCCTGAGAATCTTCTTAATACTAATAGGACGCTATTGCAGATGAACGGGAGCTTATGCAGCAGTCCTGATACTATGATATCATCTGTTATTAGGGATCATGTATGGGTAGGGGAGGATACTAAGCTCGAGAATTGTGTTATAGGAGAGAATGTGAGCATAGGAAGGAATGTTACTGTAAAGAACTCTGTAATCTCCAATAGTATCATAGACGATAATGTTATTATAGAGAATATGATTATGATAGACAGTCTTGTAGGAGAGAATGCTACGGTTAAAGCGCAGCAAAGAAAGGTGAATATGGGGGACCATTCTTTTATAAGGCTATAAAAATAAGTTTTATAAGTGTTTATGGTTAGCTGCATGTTTGGGGGTTAGTGTTAATGGCGCAGGAAGATGATAATGTTCAGGAAGAAAATCGAGTTCCTACTAAGAGTAGGATGGACAACAAGAAGGTATTATCGACTATAGGGATAATAATACTCATACTTATTCCTGTAATACTCTCATTGCATGTTAGAGTGCAGCCATTATCACTGGATGGTCTTGAGGATAGGATAGAAGCTTCTGTTATCAACAATATTTATAATCAGATTGCAGCGCAGGTTAGAGCGCAAAATCCTGGTGTTCCCGATAGTTTTCTTAGGGAGAGTATAGACGAGCTGTTCTTGGCCGAGGTTACGAGGCCTGGGTTTAGGGAAGAGCTGGAACGTTTTGTTAAAGAGAATGCTGAAGCGCAAAAAGATTACTATAGGCATGATGGTACGGACTGGAATTACATGCAGGATATTGATACTTATCATTGGCTAAGACTTGTGGAGAATATTGTAGAGACGGGTAAAGTGAGGGAGGATACTGTTGATGGTGAGGCATGGGATACTTATGTATGGGCTCCTGTAGGAAGGAGTATAGAAGGGCATACCATGCTGCACCCATATATTGTTGCCAATTTCCATAATGTAGTATCAAGATTCAATGATTTTACTGTAGAAAGATCATATATTTATCATTCAGTCTTTTATGCTCTTGTAGTATTATTAGTATTTTTGGTTACTTGGCGTATAAGCAATATTTGGGGTGGGTTCTTTGCGGCTATGACTATTGCATTAGTGCCTGGATCTCTTGGCAGGACATTGTTTGGAAGGGCCAGTACTGATATATGGAATGTTTTCTTTCCGCTGTTAATATTATTCTTGTTTTTGGAGGCAATGGTACAAACCAAGAGGAGGAATAAGCTATTATTGGCAGGGGGAGCTGGACTTGCATCAGTGATATTTGCTGCTATATGGGATGCTTGGTGGCATGCAGGAGCATTCGTTTTTGCCATTGCTGGAATATACTTTGCTTATCTAGTAATATATACTGTGATAAAGAAAGGAAGCTTTACTCTAAAATCATTATGGAATACTCCGAGCATAAAAAATATTATTCTGATTACACTAATATATATTGCTACGGTATCATTGTTTGGTATTATACTATTAGGAAATATTGGACTTGCATTTGAGCCATTCCAGGGTCCTTTTGGAGCATTGCAGTTAAAAGAGGTTACTAGAGGGTCTTTCTTTCCTAACGTTCATACTACAGTAGCAGAATTGCGTCCTGTAGACAATATTAATAATGTGGTATCTGCATTACTTGGGAATGTTAATGTGCTTGGGATTAATATGAACATGGACCTCTTTATAGTATCTATAGTCGGAATATTATTATTAGCATTCTATAGGAAGCATGATGATGGTACTATGGACTTAAGATACAGCATTGGACTACTGATATGGTTTGCTGTTACAATATTCATTACTTTTAGGGGCATAAGATTCGTATTGTTATTAGCGCCTGCTTTTAGCGTGGCTTTTGGAGTGGCATTAGGATTATTTGTTGCTTATATGTCAAGAATACTTGGGAATCTTGCTAAGGATAGGAAGTATGAGGTAGTAGGATTATTAGTAGTATTATTATTGGTATTGTTCTTTTTTACTCCTCAGCCTGTTACCGATTTTGATGGTACTAGAAGCATAAGATTCTATGGTATGTACGGCCAGGCTTTTGATATTGCAAGAAATGATATTCCCATGGTAGACGATGACTTCCACGGCCACTTAACTTATATTAAAGAGAATAGTAATGAGGATGCTATTATGACTTCATGGTGGGATTTCGGGCATTACTTCAAGTATATTGCTGACCGCAGGGTTACTTTTGATGGTGGTACACAATCAAGTCATGCTGCTCACTGGGCTGGAAGGCTTTTTATTACAGGTGATGAGAGGGAATCAGTTGGTATAAAAAGGATGCTTGACTGTTCCGCAGCATTCACATTCATTAATATTAACGAGAATGTAGAGCCTGACGAGTTCAGAGCATTAAGACTTATAGAAGAGCTTATTACATTGGATGATAATAAGGCTAGGACTATGCTGTTAGAACGAGGATATAGTGAGGAGGATGCAGACTATATACTGGCTCAGACTCATTGTACTCCTCCTAGAGGATTAGTAGTAGCTTCTGGAGACATGCAGGGCAAGGCAGGAGTATGGGGTCATTTCGGCAGTTGGAATTTTGAGAGAGCAGATGTCTATAATGTTCTTAGGAGCCAGAGACTCTCCAGGGATAATATGATAACATATATTGAGGATAGGCTTGGTTTGGAAAGGCCTCAGGCAGCAGCATTATACCATCAGCTAAGAGCATATAATGTGCAGCAAGCCCAACAGTGGATAGCGCCATTCCCTTCAATATTTGGTAGTGCGGGTTGCACTGATTCTGAGAATGCTATTATATGCAATGCTAATCTTGGAGCTCCCGTAACGATTAATATTAGTAGAGAGTATCTTAATGCTACTGCTACTATTAGGGACCAGAATAATGCTGTTCAGACAGTCCCTATAAGATTTGGCTATCTTAACAGTACGGGAGACTATATTGTCACTGGTCCTGAGGATAATCTTATAGGACTGGGAGCCAGTCTTATCAGGAGGAATAATGGTTATGAAGTAATGCTATCAGACCCTGCTTATGTAGGATCAGTATTCTCTCTGATGTACTATTATGATGGTGAAGGACTGTCATGCTATGAGCCTTTCAGGCTTGATATCTGGAGGACTGCAGGGAAGCTTAATACTTTCATGCCATCATACGATTGTGATTATGTAAGAGACAGTTATAGGCACGACCTGCAGGATTATGCAGGTGCTATTGCTATTACTGATGACATGTTTGTAATAGACGAAATGGATGTTGATGAGACTGTAACCATTCCTCCTGTAGAAGAAGATGTTATCAGTATAGAAGACTTAGTGTCTATAGATGAGCCTTTAGTGGATGATGATGATGTTGTAGAGGCTGCAAATGAATCATGATAAGCCCGTAATTAGCATAGTAGTAGCAACTCTTAATGAAGAGAAGCATATAGGGGGTTTATTGGAATCATTTGCCAGTCAATCTTATCCTAAGGATAGTTTTGAGATATTATTGTATGACGGTTTGTCTGATGATAATACTGTGAGCATAGCATCACAATATGAGGATAAGATTAATATTAGGATATTCGAGAATACTAAGAGGAGACAGGTTTATGCTTTTAATATGGGTCTTAAAGATTCTATAGGAGAATATTATATGATACTCGGAGCGCATTCCAGTATTGGGAGTACTTTTATAGAAGACCATTACGCGTCATATAAGGATATTAGCAGTAAACATGATAATGTTGCGGGAGTAGGAGGTATACATCTCCAGAAGAAGGAGAATACACTGATGTCTAGGATGGGCTACTTGTTCTTTTCTAACCCATTATCGGGGGCTAGCTATTCAAGATTCAATAAGAGCAGTGGCTTTAGGGATACTATAAGCTTTGGATTTTATAGGAAGGATGTTTTGTTAGAGGTAGGGGGTTTTGATGAGAGGCTTATTACAGGCCAGGATTATGAGATTAATGCCAGGATTAGGAGGAAAGGCTACTTATTATATCAGGATTCTAGACTAGTATCAGAGTATAGTATCAGGCCTAATATTATGATGTTCTTAAAACAGATATATAGGTATAGCATGGCGAGAGGAGTGTTTTATAGGATGGGATACTATAATGTCTTATGGCTTGTACCTGTGATGCTATTATTGTATGAGATTATGGCATTGGCATCTTATTTTGTTTATGGTACAGTAATATTATTCTATCCTATGTTATTATATCTTGGAATATTATTGGCTGGAGGATTATATTCTGTTGTTATGAGAAGGGATATTTTGGGATTATTATTACCTATATTATTGTTTATTACCCATCATATATCAGCAGTAGGCTTTATTAAAGGACTAGTATTCGGGAGTGATTCTCTTGGAAAATAGGATGAGGTATTATTATGGTAAGGCTTAACAGTCCTCAGACTCTTAGAATAATAGAAGCAATAATAAGACTTAAGAGTTTTACACAACAAGGATTATCTCATGATACTAGTGTTAGCATAGGACTGGTAAACAGGACAGTTACCTTCTTATTACAGAAAGGATTATTAGAGAAGACGAGGAAGGGTTATGTGTTGTCTGATGAGAGAGGATTGTTAAGAGCATTATCATTATATTCTTATGAGGATGACGATAATAGTTTTCTTCCTGAGGGAGACTCCAAATATCGAATAGGTATTGCCCTTAAAGGCAATAGTAAGGATATTGACAGGCTCTTTATGACTGATAATAATGACAGGCTCAAGATAGGAATAGTAGGACTGGGAGTAGTAGGAAGAAACCATTATAATACCATGATGAAGATGGACACTGTTGATGTTATATCAGTATCAGATATTATGCATAAAGATCTTCATAGTCATATAAGGTTTTATGAGAGTTATCATGAGATGATAGGAAGCGAGTTATTGGATGGAATAGTAATAGCATCCCCTTCCAATACTCATAATGACATCATATTGTCTGGGTTGAATAATAATATTATGATGCTATGCGAGACTCCTCTTACAGATTCTTATAAGTCGTTATTGTCGGTAGTAGATGAGGAGAATGTATTTGTAGGATGCACGGAAGCATACAATCCTGTGATGAACAAGCTGTTGGAGATTATTGATGGTAAAATAATATTTTTTGACAGTTATAGGCAAGGGCCTTATCCTAGTGAGCATAGGATGGGCAATGCATTATTCAATCTTGGATTGCACGATATAATGAATGCTACTATGTTATTGGGCGACTTAGAGCTAGTATCAGGAATATCTAATAAGCTTAGTAGTTCTAGGGGAAAAGATGCTTATAGGCTATTATTGAAAGCTGATAAAACCATAGTATCTATGAGTATTGACTGGACTAGCAGTATTAAGGAGAGGAGATACGTTATAGGATTAGAGGATAAGACCATACATGCAGATTTGATAAGACAAGAGATAAGAGTATATTATGGTATTAGGAGGGATAAGAGTTATGCTTATGAAGAGCAGATTAAAGGTGTTATAGCAGGGGATATGAGAATGTTAAGTGTGGATAAGAGAGAGCCTTTCATGGCAGTATACGATCATTTCATACCATATACTAATAAGGATGATGATGCTATCGCTAGAGAGATTAGGATGAAAGAATACTATAAGAAATCTTATAAGATATTAGACAAGGCATTGCGTATTATTAAGTAATTTTCAGCAAACTATATAAACAATAGTCACATATTGGTACTTTATG
>JBLKOQ010000014.1:0-28680 GCA_047602885.1 Candidatus Woesearchaeota archaeon
GCGGGGGTGGCAGAGCCTGGTCAAATGCGCTAGCTTGAGGGGCTAGTCCCTTAGTGGGTGCGCGTGTTCAAATCACGTCCCCCGCACTAACACAATCCAATATCAAAGATGAATAAAATGAAGAAGACAAATCCGAGATTGCAAGAGACCATAGAAAGCCTAAAGAAAAGGGCGAGGACTGAACAGTCAAACCTATGGCTAAGAGTAGCTGAGAATCTAGAGAGGCCTACTAGGTCAAGAACAATAGTAAACATATCGAGGATAGAACGCAATAGCAGTGAGGGCGATATAATAATAGTCCCCGGTAAAGTATTGGGTGCGGGAGAGCTCACTAAGAACGTTACGATAATAGCATGGCAGTATTCTGACGATGCAAAAAAGAAGATATCAAAAGTGGGCAAGGCCATAGACTTTAACGCTAAAGAGATGCCTAAAGGAAAAATTAAGATAATGGGATAATAATGACACAAATAATCATAGACGCTAAAGGGCTAATACTTGGGAGGTATGCGGGTTTTGCTGCCAAACAAGCAATATTAGGCAATGAAGTAATAATAATTAATGCGAGCCAGTCAATAATATCAGGAAGAAAGAGCGTATTGTTCGAGAGGCTAAGACAAAAAAAAGCTATGGGAAGCAATATTAGGAAAGGACCTTACATACCGTTAAGAAGCGACAGTTATGTCAAAAGAAGCATTAGGGGAATGATACCTTACAAGACCGCTAAGGGAAGGGAAGCATTATCCAAAATAAGAGTATACACTCACAATCCTAAAGGAGTAGTGGCTAATGTAATAGTAGAGGGAGCAAGTGCAGAGAAGCTTCCTACCAGCCAATATGTGGTATTAGAGACTCTGCTAAAAAGCCAGGGTGGAAGAGTATGAGCATGGTAGTATCAGGAAAGAGGAAGAAGGCCACAGCAAGAGCCGCCTATAAGAAGGGGACGGGAAAGATCAAGATTAACAATATTCCATTAGAGAATTATTCAAAGCCAATGTACTCATTAAAGATACAAGAGCCATTATTATTATTGCCTGAGATAGCATCCAAGATGGATATTAGCATAAGAGTGCATGGGGGCGGAGATAATGGCCAGGCAGAAGCTGCAAGACTCGTAATAGGAAAAGCGTTGTTGGCATTCAGCGGAGATGACAGTGCTGTAGAAAAGAAGCTCTTAGACTATGATAGGACATTATTGGTTGCAGATGTTAGAAGAAAAGAAAAGAGAAAACCAAATACCAGGGGCAAGGCAAGAGCAAAGGTACAGAAGAGTTATAGATGATGCGATATGATGATACCCATAAGATGCTGGACGTGCGGTACACCCATAGGCCACCTATGGGAAGAGTACAAGGAGAGAACACAAAAAGAAGACAAGAAGAAAGTCTTAGATTCTCTAGAACTAAAAAGGTATTGCTGCAGACAGCAGATAATGGGCCATATAGACCTTATTGATACTGTATCAAAGTTTAAGAAGTCTTGAGGGTATTTATTTCTGATTTAAAACAAGTATACGGATTTTAAGAGAATGGAAGGATACACACCAAAACCAGAAAATCTGGCAGAAAAGATAGAACTCCTTATAACATATGACAAAGGATACTATGATGGGAGATTTGCATACGAAAGACGCTTACACCACCAAGATATCTTGTACCATCAAGATAAAAAAGTTGAAAAAAATAGGCTGATAGGATTCGCACCAGACAATCCCACTCTAAATGCCCAGATACAAAGGTTTCGGGAAGAACAAGTATTAGATTTATACCTGGCTCGCCAAAAAAAATGAGAGAAATAACCCGTCTTAGAATGAAGAATCCTGATTCTAACGAGTATGGAACCAACTAATCCAACACAACAACCCATCTCAAAAAGCATAGTTTGCTGGAGCGAATAGTTGAACTGCTATCTGCATGAAGATCGGGGCGTGTAAGCCCATTCCTTGAACAATACAAGACTGGTTTATATTAAAAAATTCCTAAAATTGATTAAATAACCCAAACGTACCTAAAAAAAACACTCATTTCATACTAAAACCTTTTAATACCCTTTCCTATTACTTTCTTTTAGTTGATACTATATGGATAAGTTCAGTGACAAGAATAACAGCATGGCCAGGAAGATAATGGCCAGGTGGAAAGAGGAGAGAAGGTTTAATACTGTAAAGAATGACATGCCAAAATATTTCATAACATTCCCATTCCCTTATGTTAATGGCGCCCCCCATATAGGCCATGCTTATAGCATGCTAAGAACCGATTCTTATGCCAAGTTCAAGAGGCTCCAAGGATACAACGTATTGTTTCCCCAAGGGTTTCATGCTACAGGAGAGCCGATACTAGGGGTAATAGAGAGGCTCAAAAAGAACGATAATACCCAGAAAGAAACGCTAAGAATGTTCGGTGCCACAGACCAAGACATTAATTCTTTTATAGAAGATCCTAAGAACATAGTATCTTTCTGGGTTAAAAGATGGATTAGCGACATGGAGCATGCTGGTTGCAGTGTGGACTGGGAGAGGAGTTTTATAACGGCAGGATTCAGCAAGGGCTTTAACAGGTTCATAGAATGGCAGTACAATAAGCTTAAGGATAAAGGTTATATCAAGCAAGGCACACACCCTGTAATATGGTGCCCTCACGATAATAGCCCTACAGGAGACCATGACAGGTTGGTTGGTGAAGGAGAAAGCCCTCAAGAATATGACATAATACTCTTTGATACTAATGAAGGAATGATAGCATGCGCTACTCTGAGACCGGAAACAATATTTGAAGCCCATAACATATGGGTTGCCAAAGGAGAGTATTGCATAGCAATAAAAGATGATATAAAATGGATATTGTCTGAGAGCTCGGTAACAAAGCTTAAAGACCAGCTCCATGAAATAAAAATAGTCGGCAATATTAACTCAGATGAACTAACAAGACTGACAGCTACCAATCCCATAACAGGAAAAAAGATGCCTGTGTTCGAGAGCAGTTTTGTAGACATTAATCATGGCACGGGAATAGTGATGAGCGTTCCATCTCACGCGCCATACGATTATATTGCACTAAAAGAAATTGCTAATGAAGGAAATGATAATGCAAAGAGAATACTAAATGAAGCTAAGAACATGATATTATTGGAAGGTGTTCCTAAAGGAATGCTTAATGCAGAACATTACTGCAAAAAGCATCATGCAAATAGCATCAACAATAATGACGGATTAACAAAAGCCACTACAGATCTCTACAAGGCAGAATACCATAAGGGCAAAGTAACAATAAAGGAGCTTGAAGGACTAGGAGGAGAAGAAGCAAAGAATAAAGCGAAAGAAATGATATCTGATAAGCATAGGCTCTCTTCAATATACGAGATGACAGGCCAGGTAGTATGCAGGTGCACCACCAAATGTCATGTAAAAATACTGGAGAACCAGTGGTTCATAGACTATAAAGATGAAGGATGGAAGAGGATATCTAAAGAGCATCTTAATAACATGACTATAGAGCCCGAAATATCTAGGACACAATTCGAGAATACTATAGACTGGCTCGAATACAAGGCCTGTGCCAGAAAATCGGGTTTTGGAACAAAACTCCCTTATGATGATGAATGGATAGTCGAAACACTGTCAGACAGCACCATATACAATGCATATTATACTATAAGCAAACACATTAACCAAGGATTGTTAAGAGAGGAAGATCTTACTGATGAAGCGCTAGACTACATATTCATGGGAATAGAATCCGAGGACATAAAGGACAACAATATATATGATGATTTGAGAAAGGAGTTCGAATACTATTATCCTGTAGACATGAGAAACAGCGGAAAAGACCTGATACAAAATCATTTGACATTCTATATAATGCAACACACGGCCCTGTTTGAGAAGAAACACTGGCCCAGAGGAATAAGCGTTAATGGCTTTGTCAATGTAGAGGGTGAGAAGATGGCCAAGAGCAAAGGGAACATAATACCTTTAAGAGAGCTTATGGAAGAGCACGGTCCCGATTTTGTGAGAATAGGAATGGTTGCTTCCACAGAAGGAATGGAAGATGCAAACTGGTCAGTATCAAGCCTGCAAGGATATTATAGTAGAATAAACAACATAGCATCAATTGCAGACAGTATTAAGGGCGTAGAACCGTTATTCAAGGTTACGGAGATAAACATACAAGACAAGATGCTATTGCATTATCATGAGAATGCCAAGAGAAAATCTTACTCTCATTATGAACAGCTAAGATTTAGGAGCGCGGCGCTAGAATCATACTACAACCTAACCAACGCTATTAAACAACATTCGAAGTATGGACTTGACAAAAGAGTATTAAGCCACATCATACGAGAATTCCTCATAATGAATTATCCCCTCCTCCCATACTCTACAGAAGAATTATACCATTCTATTACAGGAAAGAGCATACTTGACGAAAAATGGCCTGTAGAGCGAAACTATAATTTTGATTACATTAAAGAAAAGATTACGCTGCACGAGAACATTAGAGACGACATACAGTCAATAATGGGAATAATACTGAAGAAGGGCAAGAAGCCCGGAGCCGCTCATATTGTAATAGCAGAAGAATGGGCTTATGAGATGCTAAGAATGAAAGATGAGCCATTATCAGAAATAATGAAGCGTGACAACATTAGAGTAATGGGCGGGGAAGCTGCTAAAGCTTATGGCAAGATAAAAACCATAGAATGGCCTCTTAACAGGACAGAAGAGAGAGAATGTATTAATGAGATTATACCTCTTATAGAACATGATTTGGGCATAAAAGTAACAATAACAGAATCGGGAGCAAAGCAAGGACTGCCTGGAAAGCCGGGCATAATAATAGTGGAAGAGTGATAATATGTTTAACATAACATTTCTTGGGACTTCTGCAATGGTACCGACCAAAGAAAGGAATCATTCGTCGGTCTATGTTGAACACAATGGCACCGGAATACTATTAGACTGTGGAGAAGGAACGCAGAGACAGCTAAGAATAGCAGGGATAAGCCCTGCCAAGATATCAATAATATGCCTGACCCATTGGCATGGAGACCATGCATTCGGCATACCGGGATTATTGCAGACTATGAGCGCTTCCAACGTGATACACGAAGTAACAATAATAGGTCCTGAAGGAACTGATAAGAACATAAAAGCATTACTCTCAGTGTATCCTGGGATGATACATTATCCTCTAAGAATCATAGAAGCCGAGCAAGAAGTTATCGGATATCCGAAATTTGATATTATTGCTATGCGAGTAGAGCATAGCGTTCCTACCCTGGGATTTTCGATAAAAGAGCATGATACGAGGAGGATGAGGCAAGAAAAACTCAAAAAGGAAGGCATACCTGACGGACCATGGCTGGGACTTTTGCAGAAGGGGAAGAAGGCAGAATACAATAATATAATGCTCGAGCCTGGAAACTATACTGTTGTTATAGAAGGAAAGAAGATAAGCTATATCATGGACAGTGCTTACTGCAATAATTCTTATGAACTTGCAAAGGATTCTGACCTGCTAATATGCGAGGCTACTTTCTCTGACGAGCATGATGAGAAGAGCACTGATTACGGGCATATGACTGGAAGACAGGCAGGAATGCTTGCCATGAAAGCCAATACAAAAAAGCTTGTATTGACACATTTCTCCCAGAGATACAAGAATATTAATCCATTGCTAGAACAAGCAAAAGAGGCTTTTCCTGAAACTATAGCTGCAGAAGATTTCATGAAAATAAAGATAAAATAGTCCACCACTTGGTGACAAATATATCATGGTGATTTGGTAAATATTATAATATTATTATGCGCTCCTTTACTCATGGAAAGAAACGACCCAAAATTACTTGAGAACATGATTGCAGAAGCCGGACTAAGAAGGCATCCTATAACCCCTGAAATATTGGATCATAAGGGGAATACGCTGTTTGTATTATCAGACGGTGTCAGATACAGCACAGCACCTTTAGGTCAAGACTTTTACAAGTATGCTACCGTAATGTCACCCGAGTATGTGGCTTCCGACTTATTATTAGAAGCGGGGAAAAAAATTGCTAAAAACCATGGTTTTGAGCACAGAACCCATGTTACATACCATGGAGACAACCATAATCGAGTACAACACTTCATATCTGATAGCAAGTCAGAGAAAATAAATGATACTGTAGATACGATTAAGAGGATGCAGAAAGCCAACGAGGATATGAGAACAACCATAAGAAACCATGAAGGGCTCATAGAAAGGCTATTGCCCGAACGGTACAAGATATAACACTTGTCTAGAAAGATATACCGATAACAATAAAAAGAACCTGATGCCGCGATGCAATCAAAATGAAAGAAACATATAGCAGTACGGAACTGGAAGACATTCTACGAAAGCACCAATTAAAGTATGAAAGGAACAGGCCTGTGGAAGGAGAGTATGTCCATCTAACAGAAAAGCTAGACTACTACGTTAAAGAGGGCATCGGCATATTGCTAAAAAAAGACAGGTCTGAAGAAAAAGACACATACCGTCATGCTATTGTATATGGGCCGCCATACAAGACAACAGGGTTTATGGACGCTGTACTCGCCAGAATAGCTGAGCATGACGATATAGGAATAGGAACAGGCAGCGCTCCAAAAAAAGCTTCAATAGCAAGAATCCCAGTGCAGTATTTCAGGCAGAAAGCAGACAGTCCAGAAGAAATAATTAATGCGGTAAAGAAAATCCAAAAAGCTGACAAAGCATATAGAAATGCAGAAAAGAAGCATGACATGATAATAAGCAGATTGTTACCTCAAGATTATAATAAGAAATAATAATAATAGGAGGAATATAGTATGGCAGATAAACAAAGTATAATGGAACTGGAAGACGTGTTGTCTTCAGAGGGACTCATAGCCGAAAAGAACATAATAATGGAAGGATATGACGGACCGATATATCCAATAGTAAATTATAATCTTGACAATGGATTTAGTATAAGATTATACGGCGTTATGCCGTCAGGGGTTGGAATGGATACAGCCGAACAGGACGCATATAAGGGAGCTACAGCCTACAGTCCAGTGTTCAGTGCAAAAGGAGTAATGACAGACATTGCAGACAAGATAATAAAAGATCACGATGGAACACTGCTCAAGGCAGACTTAAACAATGACCAATACCATTTTGTTAGAAGCAAATCGCGCCCTCAAGAAATAATAGAAAGCCTAAACAGACTACATTCAGCACACAATGAATATCAGAGAGTACAGGAAGGATTATATGCTTTTCTTGAAGGATTCAGAAAACCATAAACACATATAATCTATATGCATAATAATATTATTTAGTAATCACACTGGGCAGTTATGGTATCATACGACGATAGCAACTTTGAAATAAAATTCATAGAGACATACGCTCCAATGTACCACGAAATAGCATTGGGAATGATAGATTACAGGGAGAGCGAAGAGCCCATCACAAAACTTGCAGAATACGAGATATACAATAAAGAATTGTTTGACAAGTCATCAGTCTCTCTCGACAGTATTGATAATAACAACATCAGGAGAATGCTTAGCTTTGCAAGCCCATTTGATGTGATACTCGCATATTATATGGGAATGGTGGATGAGGACATAGCAGTAATGAGAGCTGGAGATTATGGCACTACAGGAATAATAGGAAATGAATTGCACTATGCAACACTTTTGGAATTGGGACTGGCCAAAAGCACTCATCCTACAATAATAAGAGAGAACGCAGGAGAGTTAAGCCAGAAGTATAAGATAGAAGGATTTACTTTTCCTGAAATAATAGCATTAACCACCATAGTGCCTCCGGACAATCCAACCACAGAAAAGATAGGATTAGAACGGCTTATAAGGGCACAATAATTATATTAAGAAGTCATACCACCCTTTTATGATGATACAACTAGCATATTCTCACAAAGACAACATATTGAGGGATAATGGAATATACAAATCATTCTCTTACACCAGGATTCCAATTCCAGAAAAAGGAAAAAGACTGATTACAGGAAAACTGCATAATGGTCTTTGCATAGAAGCATTATACGATGAAACAAGAAAAGAAAATGACGCGATAAATGAAAGACTATTGTCTGCCACCATAACATCACCACCCCTCAGTCCAAGACAAGACCTAAAGAATATCGCATCGCGAATAGCATCAGAAGAGAATATCCTGTTGGAAAGGGCACTCAATAGAATACAGTATTATGTTCTGGGAGCCAAGATTGGAGTGTATACAAAAAGAGAAGAAACCCCTTACTATTTCAAAGGAAAAACCCAAGACTCTAATGACCTTGAAGAAACCATAAGAAGAGTTGAAAGAAAAAACAAAAAATATTATGAAGAAGCAATTAGCAAATGACAATAAACCATTAACTACAATACTATTATAAAGATGCCTTCATAATGATTTTGTATGAAAATATCACACGGACGTAGGAAGGCTAAGGGAAGCGCTTTTGAAAGGTGGCTGGTGCATGAATTCTGGAAGAATGGATGGGGAGCTTCAAGAATAGCTGGGAGCGGCTCGACTAGACACTTGGCCCCTGACATAATAGCAGGAAAGCCAGGCAGAGTAACAGTAATAGAAGCAAAGACGACTACAGAAAAAACGAAGTATCTTACTGTAGAAGAGGTAGACATGCTAATAGAATATGCGAGGGCTTTCGGCGCTGAACCCTGGATAGCAGTAAAATTCAAGGGTAATAGCATAGCAATGTTTCCTGCAAACAGTGCCAGGAGAACTGAAAAAAGCGTAATAATATCAAAAGATGATCCTCTGATAATGACGTTTGTAGAGTTCCTTGAAGACTAGACAAATAAGGAAAAACAAGGAATAATGTGATTAAAAGTTGTGCGATATGCAATGATTATAACCAATAATCGCTATTATATACTCCAAAATATCCTTTAAAAACGAAATATTTAAATATTACATAAACCTTAAATATGAGAATGGGGCTGATCAGCGCGTCCAAGCGCATTGCTGACATTACTGTACGAGAAGAGCTCGGAGAAGACTTCTGCCAGATTGTAAAGACTCTCAAAAGGCGCAGAGAAACCTCTGAAGTGGAACTCGCACAAAGATTCGATGGTGATGTCAACTTCACCCGCAGCCTGCTCTACAGGATGCACGCCAAGAGCTTCGTAGGATTCGCAAGAAAGAAGGACGAGAGGCTAGGATGGTACGTATATTACTGGCACCTAAAATATGACATAATATACCATCATTTCTTCAAGCTGCATCACGAAAAGATAGGCAACCTGCAAAAAGTGCTTGACAGGGAGAGGGAAACAATTTATTTCGAATGCCCAGAACATTGTATGCGTTTGGACTTCCACATGGGCACAGAGTATAGCTTCAAATGTCCTGAATGCGGAACGCTAATGGAGCCTTGCGAGAACAGGAAACAGGTCGCAGAGATTAAGAGCACCATAGCGGGACTCAAAGCAGCTCTGAAGAAAACAGTTTAATATATTATTCTTTCATGGAGTTAATCATACTTTTTGCTTTCCTAACATATTTTCTGGGAGAAAGTATTCCTCCCTCGCATATTATCCCAGTAATATACTTTGACTCTAAGATTTCAAAAGCAGGGTTATGAATTATAATATTCTTGTTCCTAACAACCCATATCTCTTTAAGGTTACGCTCCTCTATAATGGTATCATCAACTGCAGATTCCATGTCCAGCTTTAGCATGCCAGTAATAACGTATAATGGCTTCTTATGATGCTTTGCAATAATCCCTGCCATGCCAGATCCTATCTTATTAATAACATCCCCTCTGAGGGTTATGCTGTCAGCCCCCAATAATACTACTTCGGACTTTGATATTGCTATGCTCATGCCGGAATCGACATAATGATGAACAACCTTCTTATTGGCAATCCCTTTTGCTGTAATCCTCCCCTGATACAACGGCCTCGTTTCAGTATTATATACTGTTTTGATATTGGATGAGAGTATAGCTTCTCTTACAAAACTGCTATGGCAGTGAGTGTATGCTATACTATATTGTGACAATGCTCTTTTAGCATGATAAGAGACTTTACTATGGATAATGGAATAATGAGATTCTATCAATCCAATGCCGGTATTCAGCTGAGATAATGCTTCTTTTCTAGTATTGGGAATGTTTTTGCCAATGCCAACATTAATGCTGTTTTTTAGGTGAGGCTCTGTAGGCCTCGCACCAAGCATCTTTCTAATGACACGATTACTATAAGAGTCATACTTTTTAGGATTATAATCATCACCACTAATACCATACAAATAATCCTTCAACTGCAATAATACTGCTTTAGAGCCATGATAAGCGATGCTCTCAGCGCCCTGAATAGTCAAAGAACGAATATCATCATAAGTGTCAATAAAAAATTTTTTGTAAGGCCTCATATCACTTCCTACTCTTACGCGCAGCCTTCTTCCTTGAAGGAGCCTTCTTAGAGGATGCTTTCTTAACAGCAGTAGGCTCTGCCTTCTTGTCCTTAGCAAGACTCTGCCTCAATAACAGTTCTATCTGGTCCTCTTCTTCCAATATCTTATTGCTCAGTTTTAGGATGTGCGCTTCCATCCTGAACATCCTCCTTTCTATAGCAAAAAGGGCTTTCAGGCTGATAGCTATAGCAATAAGTATTGCCAGCGCAGCTGCGAGCAAAAATTCCTGCATTCCAATCGTAGCCATAAATACACCTCGCGATCATCAATTATCCATGATGCTATAATCATATCATAACAGCTATTTAAATAGTTTTCTTATATAACTGCAGTATTATCGTGAAAATGCTTATAAACAAAAGTATAGACCACGAATTATGGAGATTTTTGATTACAAAAAAATGCTTGAGGATGCGCAAGAAAAGATACCTGAACAAATTAAGAAGAGCGAGAGATTTGAAATACCGAGAGTATTAGGAAGATTCCAAGGCAATAAGACAGTTATAACAAACCTTGGAGAGATAGCACAGGTTCTCGGAAGAGACACAAACCATATGATAAAATATCTAACCAAGAGTCTTGCAGCTTCTATAGAAGTACAAGGAAACCTTACAGTCTTCGGCAGAAAAATCAAGTCAGACCTTATTAATGAAAAGATAGCTGCTTATGCCAAGACATACGTAATATGCAAGGAATGCACCAGGCCCGACACTATACTGGTAAGGGATGATAGGATATTATTCCTCAAATGCCAGGCTTGCGGAGCAAAACAGCCAATAGCAGAGAGGTTATGAGAATGTTCTGGAATATTATACCTAAAGACTCAGATTATGATGCTGTAAAGCTTGCAGTATCAGAATACAGGCAAATGAACCATGATATGGGCGTACAATACGAATTAAAAGACATGGGAAGAGTCATAATAAGAGAACGCGAAGAGGATACAAACCCTGGAATTAAATTAAGAATGCTCGAGCAAATAATGGAAGGGGAAGAGCCTAGAATAATCACTCAGAGCGTAGTATCCCAAGGAGGACATGAATATGATAAGCAGTTCATAGACTATTTGGATAACAGCCTAAGATACTCTGGATTAATACTGGCAGCAGACCCAATGACTAATGGGACTATACAACCTCCATTGTTTCCTGTCATCTCAGGAAGACTGTATGGGCTTAGAAGGAAAGAAAAATGATAATAGCAAAGCACACAAACCATGATGGACAGACCATAATAGCAGTAATAGACGATGAGCTATTAGGAAAGAATTATGAGACTGAAGAATTGCAGCTTGACTTCTCACAAAAATTCTATAGCGGAACAAAAGCAGAGCCAGCAACAATAATAGAAGAGATAAAAAAATCTTATATGGCAGTATGTGCCGGCAATGAAACTGTTGGTTTATTAGTAGAACAAGGCTTTATCGGTCGTGATGACGTTAATATCATAGCAGGCATACCATACGTTTATATTACACTTCCCGAATAATAATGTTTTTTAGAACCAGGCACCCAAACCAAGCTGTTTTTCTTTATCCTTCCCAAAAACCTCTATTATACGGCGGTCAAGCAATTCTATAGTTTCTTTGAGATAAGGAGAAAGATTATAAGCTTCTGCAAGAGATTTGGCGGGGTCAAGATATTTTACTATACTGCCCTCACTGATAGTAAATATTATCTTGCCGTTGCACCTAGAACATTTACCTGCAAGAGGAGGCCTCCTGAACTTATCATTACAACTGACACACCTGAACGACTGCATGCTAAACTTCCTAAGGTTGCCCTTAATATCCCTAATAAGATGTTTTTCTATAACAAGCTGGGCCACATTATTCTTGTCTACAGCCCTAACTTTAGAAGCAATATCCATCTGTCCCATAAGCTTTTCTTGCATGGAAGGCAACAGCTTGTAAGCACTACAAGTAACTCCGGCATTAATATCATTAGTATCATGAGTATATCCCATGCCCTCATACTGCCGCTCAGTACCCAAATATTTGGACAATAATGTAATATCAACTTCCCACGGCATTCCATAAGCGTCTGCTTTTTCGTACAATTCGAGAGGATACTCCCATACAATATCCAGCTTATGAACCATGTCATCTACCTCAGCAGGGTCCAATACAGATGTCAATACCAGAGGGGCATCCATAGTCCTCGAGCCCCTCCTGTCAGGAAGGAAAGACCTCGAAAAATTTAGGAGGCCGTCCATCAAGAGCATTACACAACTCTCATCACCGTCAGTATCACGCCTCATAGCCGCATGATAGAGTGGATGGCATAGCATAGACTGCGTCATAGAATATCCTATTACCCTGCCTACTATGCCTGCGCTAGTATGAGGGGCGAGTCCTATTACTATGGCGCCGACAGTATCTTCTTTAGTTGCATAATTATAGTGTGGCTTTTGATTATACAATCTAACCAATAGATCGTCTACAAAACACCCTATCTTAAAGAGTACTTGGTCTGCAGGATCGTCAGGACTGTTGAGAGCAGCCCCCAATATAATGTCTTGGGGTCTTAGTTCTATAACCTGATTATCACTTACTATTTCAGTGCCGAATATATCCTTGTCATATCCCATGGACTTGAGCTTTTTTATGCTCGTTCCTATCTCTTTAGGCTTGAAATGTGTTATTGGAAGCTCTGTCATATCATATCTTATCGTTCCGTCCTTATTTACATACACATCATGAACCGCCCGCAGTATGGCCTTGCTCATATGCTCAGGAATCCTCGTGGCATTGGCAGTGCCCCTAACACCCTTAATAAGGTCGGGGAATTCTCTAAGAGACACAGACTCTAATGCTTTTTTAATATAATGCCTAACGTCAATATCTCTTCTGGAATGAACAGTATCTTTTAGTACGGTCTTAGCACCGCATTTTTCGCAAAGCCTGTATATAGTCAGACTCTCACACTTGGCACAATAATATTCTGAGAATCCCGAATTGACCTTTCCGACATCTATGGCTGCCTGAAAACTCCTCATCCTACCCCCCTCTTCTCCTACAGGAAATAGGCCGTGAGGAGAACCAGTTAGTTTTCTCATCTTGGCCTTCTCAGGCCGTCCCATCCTAGCCCCAATAAAAGTGCCTGACCTATCCCTAAAAAGTATTTTGGAAACATTGTTTATTACAACAATAATATCATCATCGCCAACAACACTATATTCTTTTGGCATAGCACAATCATTGTCTTGCACGAACAGTTTTGGGAAGCTCTCCTTAAACACTATAGAATATTCTTCGCTTATTATTATGTTGTCGCCGCTAAGAATATGAGGAATGCCCATCCTCTCATAAAGCCTCTTATACTTGTGGTTGACCACTATCTTGTCTGAAGGCATTATTGTCTTCGGAGTCTCATGCAACGACCTAAAAAACAATACTAATTCGTCATTATTAATCGCCTTGTAATGAGGAGTATAGTATGGGTGCATGGGCATATTAAGAGCCTTTGATATCATTATTGCTTCTCTTACACTGGGAATCCTGCTAAAAGGATTATTGGATATTTCAGTAACTATTGTGGGGTCTATCCCTTCTTTTACAAGAGCATCATTTGAACGTTCATTCTTCACAATATTTTTTAGCTCTAAAGAATATCTCTCATTAACATAACCTGCTGGTATTAGCATATGAGCCCTGTCAAAAAAATCCCCGTAACTGCACAGTATGTCTCCCAAAAACAATATTTCTTTAACATCCTTTCCAATCTCTAAAGCTTTGCTTAATTCAGTAACCTGCATAACGGTTCCGCACTCCAATAGTACTATGGGACCTTCTATAGTATCGCAGCTAGTAACAGAAGCTGCCTTTCCAGGCCTCTCAGTCTTGATCTGTGTTCCTACAGCAATATAATCATTAAGCAAAGCCATTGTCGCAGGATGTATGCTTACACTACTATATCCTGATACCCTGCTCCTCCCATACCTTAGCCTAAAGCCGCCATAAGACATAGGATGAGTAAGAACAGGCCTTCCCGATACAAGGTCTGCTATGAAAGTATTGTCAGGACTAACCCTCTGTTTTTGTTTAGACTGTTTCTTAACAGTATTGCCTGCCTTTGCCTTCTTCTGAACCTCAAGAAAATCCCCTATAAAAGTCCAGTCGTCCAAACCAAAATCATTGCCCCACCTTGATATTTCCTTCCATAACTTGGGGGCTTTTAGAGCTACCATGCTAATGACAAGGCAAACCCCGCCCCTAATCCTGTTGGTTTCTATCCTCTCAAGGTCTTTATAGTTTGATACTTCTATATTCTCTGTGGGATCGCCATTGACTTCTACAGGAAGATTGCGTGCTATGAATTCTATCTCTTCTTCGGAAGGCTTATACTGAAGATTGGTTACGCGATCATGATAATCATACAATTCCGTAACAAGCCTCTTAGATTCCTGCTCGTCAGGATCATAAGGAGAGTATCCAAGGCTCTTTCTTACGTAATCTGCAATAACAAGGGATACGGAGCTTGCAGTTCCTCCAGCGCCCCTTATAGGACCTGAGAACAATAACGAAAAATATTCTTTGCCGTCCCTCCTCTTCTTAATTTTTAGTTCTACGAACCCTTCTAATGGAGCTGCCACTACTCCGACAGTATGATATGCAAATCCTGTTCTTATGCCTACTTCTATAGCTTCCCTCCTATCACTAAAAGTGCAGAATTTTTGCATTGCAACTTCTTTTGCTATTACCAAGGCTACCTTCCATGACAATGTACCATACTCCTTTTCCAATTCCACTATCCTCTCTGTAATCCCAGAACCAATTATTTGAGGGGCAACCGATGATATTAGTCCTTCAACCCTCTCAGCCATGTTCTTGGCCAACGGTATTGAGATATTATCTTCAGGATCGTAGCCCATGAGCCTAGCCTTCTGTGCAATATCATACTGTTTCAAAACTTCTTTTTGTATCCTCTCAAAATATGATTTCATATCCTTGGATGCTACAACCATTATCCTGCACCTCTCTTGAGGCTGTCAGGCCTTTCAAAATCTATAATAGTTGTCTTTCTCGTCCTAAAATCTATGTGGAATGCTTTTGCAGGCTCGGGATTATGGCCTGTCTTTTCCTGGAATGCCGATAATCCTTGCCATCCGCTGGCCATTATCATAGTAGTATTCTTGTACTGGCCGACTCTAGCCCTATGAAGGTGTCCTGACAAGAATATGTCAGGAATGCTTTCTATAACCAAATAGTCTTTTCTTGTATCAGGAATATACAATGATGAAGTATGGCTTGGCGCTAAGTGCCTCCTTTTAAGAAGATATTTCATCAGGTCTATAGGAGCATCATACCCTCCTGCAAGCCTTATGCTCTCAACATGATTAACATAATAGTCATAGCTCATCCCATGATACAATAGGAATTCCATTCCACGATAGTCTTGTTCCTTACCAACTCTTAGTATTGAAGGGTTGGAAAAACAATAGAAGTTATCCAAATCATACAGGCTCTTGGCATAATCTTTAGGCAGTATAGGCTGTGGCTCTGAAAGCCTTACAGGATCGTGATTACCTGCTATGGCAATAATCCTAATATGAGAGGGTATTCTCTTTAGGTATTCTGCCAATCCGTTAAACTGCGATCTAATGTCATCTTTTAACAGCTCATTGTCCTGACCAGGAAATATTCCTATGCCCTCAACCAAGTCTCCGACTATAAAAAGATATTTTACGTTGCTTAGCAGGTATGAATGCTCGTCTTTAATCTCTCCTGACATCCACTTGATAAACTCCTCGAATTCAATGTCAAGAAACATCTTGTGCCCGTACTGGAGGTCTGATATTACTATGGCGCCAACATCACTATTAGACTTGTTCATAATACCTTCTGGGGAAATGTCAGGCCATATGATATCCTCTATGTATATTGAGTCTTGCGCCTTAACGCCTCTTACACCTATTACCTCGTCCAATGTAAGGTCCCTTACTTTTTCGTGAACTTCTCTTCTCTTATTGGATGCTATGCAGGTCAATATGCCCGTCTTGTCCTCTAGCATTATAATAGTATTATTGTTCTTTGTCTCCCTAATATCACTGACCATGCCTATTACTGATAGTTTGTCCCTATTACTGACATTCGATATCCTTCTTATAGGAAGCGCATCATTTAGTTCTATCCTGTTCTTTAGCATCCTTCCTATTTGGTCGAGCCTGCTCGAAAAGAACTGGACAAAATCCTTGACTACCCTCTTCTTAACTAAATCTTCATAATGAAATATTACTTCAATATCATCAGGTATTGTCTTGCCGCCTATAATAGTCTCGACATCATCATATTCTCTTATCAATTGTCCATTGCCGTGTTCCTGACTGGATTTACCTAAATTATTATTATTATTATTATTATTATTATTATTCATGTTGTTTTTGTCAACAATAGTATCAACATTATCATTAGACAGTCTATTTGATTGGCTGTTATTCATCCCCAAAATCCTACTGCTCATTAGATCAAGATAATTGTCGTATAATGAGAGTCCGTGCTCTTTTAGTAGCTCTGATTTGATATTATAAAACTCTTCTTGTGAGATGCGCTCAAAGAATGAGAAGAACAGTTTAGGATCTTCTATAATAATATCAAAATCTTTTACAGGAAGATCATTAAGAGTGGATGCTATCTCCAATAGCCTGCTATCTTCTATCCTCTCGAGCATCATGATGCTGCTGGAATCAAGCATAGCGCCCCTCGAGAGCATTGTCTTGACTATCTTCTTTTTAGCTTCCGAATTATTGTCCAGACTCATCATAATCCCATTTCTTCCCTTAACACATCCATTATCTTAGGACTGAATGACTCTGAAGTCGCCAGAGTTATCTCCTTAGTTCTTCCATACCTCCCCTTGGATATTAGATTCGCCTTAATAACACCCAGCATGTCAAGCTCTCCTATAATGTCAGATATCCTCCTCTGAGTAAGAGGCCTTAGTGCTATCTCCTTGCATACCTCCCTGTATAATTCGTATACTTCCCCTGTGAATACAAGGTTTCTTTTGGACTGGAATATGTTAAATATAGCGTATAATGCTGCTTGTACCTGTTTAGGCTGCGTCCTTACAATGTCTATTATCCTGTCACGCTCTATTTTCTCTTCAGCGCTATCTATATGATCAATTTGTATTTTGGATTCTCCCGACCTCTCTGCAAGTTCTGCTGCGACCCTCAATAAGTCTAATGCTCTTCTTGCATCGCCATGCTCTTTGGCAGCGTATGCAGCGCATTTCTCTATAACACCCATCTCTATGGATTCAGGCTTTATTGCCCTTCCAACCCTATTGTATAATATGTCTTTAAGCTGTACAGCGTTATAAGTAGGAAATAATAATTCTTCTTCTGATAATGAACTTTTGACTCTGGGATCTAGATTGTCAGCGAATATATGGTCATTTGTAATTCCCACTATAGTAATGGATGTTCCTTTGAATTGCTCATTCATCCTCGTAAGATTATATAGCGCCTCATCACCTGCCTTTTTTACTAGTTGGTCAACTTCATCAAGTATTATTATTAGGTTCCTTATGCCTGACTTTTCTATTGCATTAAAAAAAGCCCTATAAACCTCGTCGGTAGGAAGGCCGGTAGATGCAATATCATGGTCTAACTCCCTAATAATCTGTGCTATCATCCTGTATTCCGTGTCAGCTACCTTTTTTAGCTTGCAATTGACATACAATATTTTTAGGCTGATATTATTTTCTTTAGCCACCTGGAGCAAAGTATTGGCTGTGTGATTTGCAGTCAAGGTTTTTCCCGTACCAGTATTACCATATATGAAAAGGTTGGACGGTTTCTCCTCTCTTAGCGCTGGAGCCAGTATTTCTGCTATCTGTCTTATTTGCTCTTGCCTGTGAGGTATCTCATCAGGAACATAATTGCTCTGCAACATTGATTTGTTTATGAACAAAGATTCTTTGCTCATATATTCTTTAAAATATGAATTTAAGTCTGCTGTCATCAATAACCCCTCTAAACCCCCCACACACCTTGGTTTCTATTGGAAAATTGTATTGACTTGGTGTTTATTAAATTATAGCATTTCCATCATCATGTAGTTGTTGATTAAAAAGATAATATCATACATCCACATCATTATAAGCACAATACAAAATATATTTTATATAACATATATTTAAAATAATATAACATATAACACATATCATATAATATATATTATACAACAAAAAGGTATCGATTATAAATAATATTATAGCCAATAATAATGTTTGTTCTGTGAATATACACAGGGAGACTAATGATATCCGTATCTTTTACGATATCGAGAAAAAACACTATATTAATAATATATTATTCATATTAATAATATTTTACTATATAGAAATAAATATAATATATGTTATTTTAATGTGTTTTTTCTCCTATAATGATATGTAATTTTCAAAATAAACAGTATACTTTATTATGTGATCTGTTGAGAAAAATTCATAGATTAATCATAATTCCAATACACTATTCGATATTGGAGTTTAGGATCTTAATTAATTGTTCAAACATATAATGACGTTTATAATAAATATTTCATAAAATATATTATTAATATTTTATATAGTGGTGTGTATTTTCTATTATTCATTTGATTTGGTTGTGTGTATTATGTTGTTTTTGTTATAGGAATACAAAAAATATATTCATGTTTGATATTCCAGTGGAAATGGAGGTGTGAGAGGGTTATTGTATTAAAAATCATTAATTATCTACTATCCACTTTATAGTGATAACAAAACACAATCTTTTTAAAAGTAAATGATTACCCTTCATTCCAATAGCAAAGGTGAATATTACATGATAGGAGATCAATTAACAATAGAAAAGGTAAAACACCTAGGATTAAACTCGTACGAAGCAAAGATATGGACAGCACTCCTAAGCAAGGGCGTTGCAACATCAGGAGAGCTATCAGACATAGCAAATGTTCCAAGATCAAGAAGCTATGACGTCCTAGAAAGTCTTGAGGCCAAAGGATTCGTAGTAATGAAGCTTGGAAAACCTATAAAATACATAGCAGTACCTCCTACAGAGGTTATAGAAAGAATCAAATCGAGAATAAAACAGGATACTGAAGACAGGGCAAAACTTCTCGAAGAATTTAAGACATCTGAATTATTTGACCAACTAACATTCTTGCATGATACCGGAATAGAATCAGTAGACCCTACAGACCTTTCAGGGATAATCAAGGGAAGAAAACAGATATTCCAGAAGATACAGGAAGGCATTATTAACGCAAAAAAAGAAGCAATACTAATAATAGGAATAGATGAGCTTAACAAGGAGAAGAAGTACATATTGTCAGGAATAAGGAAGAACAAGAACAATCCTATCATAACAGTATTTGCCCCTAAACAGCTAGAATCAGACTTAGATAGGCAACTTGCAGAGCACATAACCGTTAAACAGGCAATTATCAAGGCAAGACTGGCAATATTCGACAAGAACGACGTATTGTTCATGTTAATGGACAGTGAGGATGTACATCCAAACTATGACAGTGCAGTATGGGTCAAGAGTCCATTCTTCGCACAAAGTGTTCAGACAATGCTAATATCAAGAAACTAAAAAATATTATAAAATCTTTACTCTTCCAGACTTTATCTCGAATATATCACCCATTTCAAGCATCATCCTAATAGCTTTCTCGGCATTCTTAATATTCATAGTATCGCATTTCTCCAAAAGCAATGATACCTGAGCTCCATCACCCTTGTCCAACTCAGCAATCATATTATAAATTTTCTCAGAGTCGGTAGGCTCATCATTTTTAGTATTATCTAATTCAGGTTTATCAGTTTTTTCTTCAATAATATTATTATCTTCTTTAATCATATCTTTTTTATCATCTTCGCTTATAATGGGAAGACTCATACGATGTTTTTTCAATAATAAAATATGCTTTTTCCTATGTTCTATCCATGAAACATCGTCCACAATCCTCAATATCTCACTTGTAATATAGAATTGCTCATTATATTTCCTTGGGCGTCCAACCACTAAGACTGCTTGTCCTATTGTTGGCGTGAAAGGAAGTTCGTCAAAACTCCTGACTACAACCTGTCCAGTACCATCATCAACAGTAATAGAAGAAGGATTACCAATATTATAGTCTATAATGGTGCCTATAATATTAAACCGCGAAGCCCTAATCCTAGAGTCCAACAATACATAATTTGGCTCCCATCCAGGCATCTCCATATACTCTGAAGAAAGTATGTCATTAATGGATGATATTACAGCACACAATCTCTCATATTCTGCCATTAGCTCAGCCTCTGTATAGTGCCAGGAGTAGGCTCAAATATTTCTCCTGACCTTGACAGCTTCAACAGTATGTCGTCAAGCTCACTAGCGCCTATCTCCTTGTCAGCAGCCTTCTTTTCGATCTCAGACCTTGGAATCTTGTTGCCAATCTCTGTTTCAAGTTCTTCTATAATCTTCTTAACAGCATATATCCTGCTTCTTTGCGAACTGGTAATGCCTGTAGTAATCTTGTCAATATCAATTTGGCCTGCCTCGTCACTCGCAATCTTAGTAAGACAATAATGAAGCAATTCTATAGCCTTTTCGGCATCCTTTTTGGTAACCTTGTCTGACAGCCTAATCTTAGCGCTTGCCTCTGACAGCCTAATAAGAGCCTCCAACTGCCTTGCAGTAAGACTGATAGAACGCTTATCCTGCCCTGCAGACTGGTTCCTAATCCTCACATAATAATTCTGGAGCTCTTCAACAGCAGACTCTGTAAGCAAAGGCTTAATCCGTTGCTTTGCATAAGCAAAATATTTTCTTAACAGTTTTTCTGGAAGAATAGCTTCTAGGCTATCAGGATTCTTATGCAACCCTAATATGTGTCTTGCCATAAGAGAGTCAGACTCTGTATCGGGCAAGTCCCTAACCACGAATATAAGGTCGAAACGGCTTATAAGAGCAGGTGGCATGTCAATTTGGGAATACAGGTTTTGGTACTCGTCAAAACGGCCGTGCTTAGGATTGGCTGCTGCAAGCACAGTAGTAGCACTAGGAAGAGTAGCTTGGATATTTGCCTTGGATATGGATATTGTTTGTTGTTCTAATCCTTCATGCAGTGCGCTCGTATCTTCCTTAGTCATCTTGTCCATCTCGTCAATAAGGCACATTCCCTTATTTGCAAGAACCATTGCTCCAGCTTCCAAACTCCATCCTCCCAAGAACTCATCCTTAACCACTGAAGCAGTAAGGCCTGCTCCTGAAGCACCCTTCCCAGAAACGTATCTTGATTTGGGAGCTACCTTTGATATTCTTTTTAGGAGCTGTGATTTTCCAGAGCCAGGGTCTCCTACGAGAAGTACATGAATGTCTCCTCTAGTCCTAACACTGTCACTCCTGACCTTTTCCACACCGCCCATAAGCTGGAGTGCTAAAGCCTCCTTAATCTCACTATGCCCATATATGCTCGGCGCTATAGCCTTTACCAATAAGTCCATTACATTCTTGCTCTTTCCAATACTCATTATTTCCTCTTCTTCTTCAGGAGAAAATTTCATCATGAAAAAATTCTCTTCGGAAACCTTGATATTATTGGATTCGAGAATATAATCGTATCTCGTACTCTTAGCTCCAAGCCTGTTCTTTATAGGGACTTCCTTAATGTAACCTACTATTCCTATCTTATTGCCGGGATTGGTCTTACGGTCTGAGAGGGGGCTTACAAGGTCTTCTTTAAGCAACACATTAATTCTTTTGGGTTGCTCTCCACCCTCAAGCCTCTCAGGATCCTCTTCTATAACCATCGCCTGAGCGTCCACAAGCTGTCTTGATAGAAGCTTGAACTTGCCTCGCCTGCCACAAGAACAGACTCCAGGCTCTTTAAAAGTGGATTCTGTCTGAAGAATGGGTATTACAGCGCCACAGCTAGGACATTCAAACCTGGCACTAGTGACTTGGGGCCTCACATCAGTCTTCTGTTTTACTATTCCTTCTATAAAGAGGAGCTTGCCTATATGCTCGCTCCTAACATCTTGTATTAGGATATTTTGAGTAAGAGGAAGGTTTTCAAACCTAACCCTAACATTATTAGTGTCATGGGGCAAGTCCAGTTGCTCCAATGCAATCTCTGCTGCCCGAATAGTATCTTCAGGCCTATCCAACAAGTCCTGTGCCAGCTCCTGATTTTTTCTTAACAATAGATTAAAATCAGCATTATAATATCTCCAGCCCTGAGCCAGGTTTTTCATAATAAGAACTTCCTGAGAAGAAAAGAACTCTTTAAAAGTCGAAATCTGTACAGACGCATCCATAATAGTAAGGATATCATCATATATTAAAAAAGATTAGTTCTTTGCAGCGTAATAATTGGAGTGATGATACTAAAGAAGAGCTTCGATATTTCAAGAAGTATCTTATTTATAAATGATTTTGTATATGGACAAGTTTATATTCATACAACTCCGCCTTATATTATGAAATATTTGAATGGAATAATAGTAGCGGACAAGATATTAAATAATCTGGACCGATTTGTTATCGATTTTATTAATGTATTCGAAAAACATTCTGATTACGTTATCGTGTCAGGGTACGTTTCTATAATTCTTGGGAGAAGCAGAATATCTGAAGATGTAGATCTTATATTTAATAAAAAAAGTAAAGAAGAATTCATTAAGATACATGAAGATATGTTAAGGAAAGGGTTCTGGTGCCTAAATTCTGATGATATAGAAGAATTATATTCGTTGTTGGAATCAAAACACAGCATAAGATACGGCTTTAATAATAATCCTTTTCCTAATATGGAAATCAAGTTTGCGAAAAACCAGATTGACTATTTGGCGTTGAAAACGAGGATAATTGTCAGACTGCCTTCTAAAGACATTTATATATCAGATCTTAATCTGCAAATCGCATTCAAAGAAAAAATATTAGCAAGCAGTAAGGACATTGAAGATGCAATGCATCTTAGAAAAACTTTCAAGGAACAAATAGAAGAAGATAAGATTAAAATATACAAGGAACTAATGATATAATATGGATATGAAAGAAAATCAGGAAGACAGGGAATGGATGATAGAATACTGGGCAGAATACATAAGGACACATCCTGATGAAGACTGGAGCGAGAAACAAAGAATATTTATAGACTCGGTATATGAGCATTATAGTTAGTTATTGGAATGGCTTTTGCTGTTGAACAGACCTGGATTGAATGTTGCTTTGCCCTCTCGTTCAAGCCTTCCAAGATGCGTCCTAATACCCAGCCAGAATCCTATATTTACTATGAGACTGAAACTGTAGAGTATTATCAGTAAGAACAATAATCTGGTCGGATTACCCTCTGTTATTTCTGAAGAAAACAAATCTAGTAATAATATAAACAGGACTATGGCAACGGTACTGGTAATAGTGATATAAAGATGGTATATGTCAGTCCACTTCTTAAGATCGGCAGACATATTCCAAGCTCTCATTAAAAACATTATGGCCATGAACAATGAGATGCCACCAACAATGAATGCTATTAAAGAAAACAATGACAATAAAGGGCTTATGATTAATAAGATTATGGTATAAAACAGTAATCCTGCAAGGTTGCTCGCCTGATAAGCAGCACCAATAACATACCATACAAAAATAAAGGTCATCACCCCTGACCTTTCATTCACATTACATCACTTTTTTTAGGTTAGATATGAGTTTTTCTACAGACTCGTCAACCTCTGGCCTTCCCCTGGTACCAGTACAAACTATCTTACCGTTAGAAAACAACAGGAATGTAGCTCTACTGCCATCACCCAGCTTGTACACTAGGCCTGGGAACTGTTCGGGCTCGTACTCCGTATTCCTTAGCTTGACCGCAAGAGTATTCAAATTCAAGTCCATATCAATGGAGCCTGAAGCGACCACATTCTGCACTTCTATTACAGGCTTAACAGTAATTTTAACGTTAATCTTCTCTAAAGCCTTGATTATGGCCTGTATGGCCTCTTCCATCTTAGGAAGGCTCCTAGCACCAGTAACTACTACTTTGCCTGAACTGAATATTAATGCGGAAGTCTTAGGATCCCTAATCCTAATAACTAATCCCGGAAATTGTTCAGGATTATACTCTGTGTTAGAAAGGGCTGCTGCCATCTTCTCCAGAGGGATGTCGTGTTCTAGGCTCGTGGTTCCGACGATATTTACTATCTCAAGATTGTTTTTTGCCATATTATTGGTCCACCTCGCTATGGAAAACAGGCCCCCCACAATAATTTTTTGACGCTCTGCGCAACCAGCGTGCTTCCATTATTAATAAATAAAAAAGGTTATTCTCTTTATAAATCCTTTTATTTTCTTATAAATCCCTTTATAAAGACCCCTTTATTTCCACTGGAAATGATTTTATAATATGATTCAAATAAACATATACGACGCTGATTTATAAAAGGCATGATACAACAAAATACCAAAAGAAGGGTTTCCCATGCACACAAAAGAGTATGAGTGTCTTGCTAATATGATATTATGGATACCTTTATGAAATCCAATATATTAACAATTGTTATGAAGATGCTGCCACAAGAAATAGAAGTATGGTATTTGATACCTGCTATAAGAAAAGAGCTTGCAATAAGCCTATCGCGCAATGGAATAAAACAAAAAGACATATCTGCAATGCTAGGAGTTACTCCTTCGGCTGTTAGCCAGTATATCAAGCAGAAGAGAGGCAACGAGTCATTAAGAGAAGACTATAAAAAGAAGATAGATGAGGCTGCATTAGAATTAATAGAAGGAAAACCTTTAATACCCATCATGAAAAGATTATCGAAAGAAGCATGGCAGCAAGGCATATTATGTGATATGCACAGAAAATATGATAAGGGACTGCCAGAAAAATGTAGGTTATGCTAGGAGTATCAAAATGGAAAAGAAAGGAGTATCAGCACTAATATACGACAATGCAGGAACATACTATTTCCTAATAGTACACAGGACGAGGGAATGGCAGGGATGGGAATTTCCAAAATACAGTCTAGAGTACGACCAGGAGCTGACAGAAGAACAGGAAAAAGAAATGCTTCTCTCACTGCTTGAAAACAGTTATGGACTAAAAAAATACAAGGTGTTAGGAAAACTGATAGAACAAAGAAAGTTTATGGAAGGAGACAAGAGCCATGCATTCACAGTATTTGTAGTAGAAGCGTTAATGAACATACCCGTAAACTTGACTTCAGAAAAACACGATACATACTTATGGGCCAAATATGACACTGTAAAAGAAAAGCTTACATGGGAATCAGAAAGAGAGCTCTTCGAGAAAGCGTATGAGAGTTTAAAGAATAATAATAACCATTAATTCATATGAACGACTCGTAAGGCGCGTATGCAAGCAGCCCAAAATCATATTTGTCTTTTCTTTTAACAGCACCTATGCCTTCAGAGTTCTCTACAAATAATACTCCATACGGAACTGACAATACCATTCCCGAACCATTAATTGTGGTTTCAAGAGTAAGTCCATTATTAGTAGCATTATGGGCCTTTAGGTGAATAATACTTGCTTCTTCATTATTGAGGAGGAAAGGGCTGTATCCTAAGAGTAAGGGAATAAAACCATGCGAAGCATTGGTCAGTCCATCATTAAGCTTAGCAACAAGGTCTGCTCTCGGATTATAAGAAAGATTTTTTCCATTACCCCTAAGCAGACGCATGCTGTCTGCAAACACCAAAGGCGCAGGCATCATAGCTAGTGCAGTAACCATTCCAACCTGTACGGGCGAAGGATATTGAACATTTATCATACCATTTAACATGTGGGTTGCAGTGTAAGAAACTATCGGGCTTAAAGCTGCTATACCCAAACCAAACATTTTTTCAGGAAAACTAAAAGAACGGTAGTTTTTCAGTCGGGGAAGAGCTGAATCTGCAAGGGCATCAATAGCATTCTCATATTTTGGCATACATATTACCTTTATCGAGTGAGGGAATAAACAATACCTTATAATCGTACTGCTATTCTGAAGTTGTAGTGTGGTTTCTATCCTCCTGAGACAACGCTTAACAATTCTACCTCGTCATTATCATCAAGCATATAATCCTCTGTTACTATGTAACCGTTTCGTACAATAATTATTGTCTCAATATTAATATCTAGCATTCTGCAAAGGTCCTTTCCTGTACCAGAAAAAATAATATTGTGTGTTACATTGTTTTTTTCGATAAACACTTTCATGTCAACACGCTCCCATTTTATGATGGGACTGCCGGGATTCGAACCCGGGTCTGACGAACCCCAATCGCCAATGATCCCAACCTACACTACAGCCCCAACAATAATCAGCTTTTTTTCTTTAACTCCAAACCCAATTCGTTTAACTGCTCTTCAGACACTATTGCTGGAGAGCCGTCCATAGGATTCTGGGCTGACTTGTTCTTAGGAAAAGCTATTACCTCTCTGATATTATCCTTGCCCAAAAGCAGTGCAACGAACCTGTCAAAACCGAATGCTATACCGCCATGAGGAGGAACACCATACTGTAATGCCTTAATGAACCATCCGAACTTCCTGTCAATTGTTTCTTTAGAAAGTCCTAGAGCCTTGAACATTCTCTCCTGTAGTACAGAGTCATGTATTCTTATCGATCCTGAGCCGAGCTCCCAGCCGTTAAGAGTAATATCGTATGCTCTCGCCCTGACATTTCCAGGATCAGACTCTACCAAACCAAGGTCTTCATGATTAATATTAGTAAAAGGATGGTGTTCTGCCTCCCACTTCTTAGTATCATCATCGTAAGAGAAGTAAGGGAAATCAATAACCCATAAGAACTTCCACTCATTCTTATCGTAAAAATTGAGCATTGTACCAAGATGCAGCCTTACTTTTCCCATAATCTCTAATGCTCTTCTCTCATTGTCGGCAGCAAAGAACAATATGTCTCCCGAATCCACATTAAAATGCTTGATAAGAAGATCTTGCTGCTCTTTACTAAAGAACTTGACTATGTTGCTCTCCAAACCATTATCAGTCATTCTCATCCATGCAAGTCCCTTGGCTTTGTTTTGCTGCGCGTAAGCAATAATATCGTCAATATCATTCCTGGAGAATTGGGGATTAATAACACGCAAACCCTTAATCTTACCGCCTTGCTTTATGGTACCTTCAAAAACCTGGAATGAAGAGCCTTCTACAATCGTTGTGACATCGGATATCTTCATGTCAAAACGAACGTCAGGCTTATCGCTCCCATAAGACTCTAAAGCCTCCTTATATGTAATCCTCTCGAAAGGAATACTAATCTTTTTATCGAACACCTTATCCCCTATATGGGCAAATAATTCTTCGATAATACTGAATATGTCCTCTTCCTCTGCAAATGAGAGTTCCATGTCGAACTGGGTAAATTCGGGTTGTCTGTCCGCCCTCAAATCCTCGTCCCTCATACATTTTACTATCTGATAGTACTTGTCAAAACCCGATATCATGGACAACTGTTTGTATAACTGAGGGCTTTGTGGGAGCGCATAAAAACATGCATTATGCAGTCTCGAAGGTACCAGAAAGTCTCTTGCTCCTTCAGGAGTGGAGCGCATCAGAAAAGGAGTCTCTATATTAATGAAGCCTTTATTAACCATGAACTCGTGAGTCGCAAACACTATATCGGAACGCTTTACTATTGCTTCTTGCATGCTCGGCCTTCTAAGATCAAGATACCTATACTCTAGCCTAACCTCATCATTGGCTATATGATAATCATCAGTCTCTATAGGAAGCACTGATGATACTGAGAGTAATTCTAGAGTTTCTACACGTACCTCTACATCGCCAGTATTCAGTTTAGAGTTTTCCTGGCCTTTAGGCCTCATCCTTATAATGCCCTCAACCCTAATAACAGATTCTCTTGGAAGATCGTCAGCTGACCTTGCATTATCCTCGCTTACACTGGGCTCGAACACTATTTGTGTAATCCCATAATGGTCTCTTAAGTCTATGAATATTACTCCGCCATGATTCCTCTTAGAGGCAACCCACCCGCATAATATCACTTTGGTATTAAGCATGCTCTTGTCTGACTGATTGCAATTATGTGTTCTTAACATAAGGGCATGGCGGAATTCGCGATTTATAAAGATTCACACAGCTTCCCAGTAGAAAAGACTTATAAAGGTTATTTGTGTTGACAGTGTTTATTAATCGACACGTTTAAATAGTAGTTCTGTATTGGATTTCTTAGAGGTGAATTTGATGAAAAAA
>JBLKOQ010000015.1:0-26786 GCA_047602885.1 Candidatus Woesearchaeota archaeon
GAGATCTAGTCTCTTTCCCTGCTCGACGCTGTTCCGATCTTGGTGTTCGTGCTAATGATAGTAGGGTTTTGTGCTGGGGATGGAATAGTAATGGTGGGTTGGGTGATGGTACTACTGATAATCGTCTTGTTCCTACTTTGACTTCTGATTCTAGTGGTTTTGTGAGTGTTAGTGCTGGTACGTATCATTCTTGTGGTGTTCGTGCTAATGATAGTAGGGTTTTGTGCTGGGGGTATAATGGTAATGGTCAGTTGGGTGATGGTACTACTGATCAGCGTGAGAATCCTACTTTGACTTCTGATTCGTCATCATACTATCATGGTTTTTCTAGTAGTACTGAGTATAACATATCAGTATTACAATCAGGATTCACAAGTCTCAATGATGAGTGGACGTTGAGTTGTAGGGCGGTGTTCGGAGAGGAATATACTGCCTGGGAAGAATCTGATGTTACTACAATAGTTCCTCCATCAGAATGTGGTGTTATAAGTAGCCCCGGATCTCATGTGTTAAATCGAGATTTAAACTCTACAGGTACTTGTATTACTATTAATGTGAGTGATGTTAGCATTAATTGTCTGGGTCATACGATCAACTATTCGACGAACGACGAAGAAGGCTATGGTATTCTCATCTGGAGTCAGAGCGATACGGTCGAAAACGTGAGCATCGCGAACTGTAACATCATCAAAGAGAGTCCTGGAGGGAGCTCAGGGAGTAGGCGCCCGGCAATACTAGGATACGGTTACTCTGATACTCCTTCAGGAGGTTTCACAAAATCAGGTGATGAGCACACTGTTGAGCACGTGAGTATATCGAACGTTACTATCACGACCGAGGGAGATCATGCTCGAGGCATATTTGTTTTGAGCGGCCATACCTGGAGTGTCGAAGACGTTTCCATCACGACGTATGGAGATGATGCGCGAGGAGTCTATAGCGAGACCTCTGATTATTGGAATCTCAGTAGCGTTGATATCACGACCTTTGGAACTGTAGGAATAGGACTGTATGTGATCGATGCAAACCACTACTATCTCAAGGACATCGATATTACTGCTGCGAGCGCAGGCATGTGGATCCGCACGGGAAGTTCGAACTGGCGGGCAGAGAACATCTCGATAAATGCTACGCTTCAAGGTATCGCGACGTCTGACGGTGGTATGGCTCACATGAGTTTTTACAACTCTACGATTCACTCATCTGGAAGCCGGGGATTAGATACCAATCAAGGTACAGATAACATCAGCTTCTACGATTCTACTATCACCGCTCCATCAAGTGATGATGTATACATGCGTCTTGGCGATGCGAGTCGGCGCGTTTCGTTCGTCAACGTGACTTTCAACCCTTCCAGTGTCACGTTCCATGACTCGTCCTCAGGATTCCTCGATGTTGGATGGTGGGTTGATGCGTACATCGATGATCCTGACGATGATCCTATCGAAGGTGTGAACATCAGTTGGGCTGACTCAGGATCGGTAAGCGGCAATCCTACTGCTCTCGGGTGGATGCTGACCGATAGTCACGGGTCTGCACGTACGTACGTGTTCGAGCATACGCGGAGCCATACTGGAACGTACTCGTACAATGACTATACGTTTAATATAACGTCCACATTACTTGATGTTGCATTCCTGGACGAATCATACGAGATCACCGATAACATCGAACTCTACTATACGTTAGGAAACGCTACGCTCTCCATATGGGATGGTACCAAGCCTCAAGGAGGATCGAACCTCTACTCGATCGGGCTTGACGTTCCGTTCTACGCGGAATACCTCCGATTGAACGATAGCACTCCGATAACAACAGCGTCTTGCACGATCGCGTTCGACAGCGGTTCAGGATACGGGGTGGGTCAGAGCATGACGTACAACGCCAGCTCGGAATACTACGAGTACGGATCGGACTTTCCCTCAGGAGGATTCTACGACTACCAGGTTACGTGCACTTCGGATTATACCGGTCGTACCCAAACCTCTACATTCGGCTACGGAGACTTCTCTGTAGTGGATGTAGAACTCGTACACGAAGAAGACTATGAAGTATCCTATGCGGTCATAGGAACACCAGCATACAATACGACAGATTGGCGTTCTGAAGGGGTCAGCCTTGCGGTCGTCAACATGCCCTTCACCGTGAACGAGTCGTCCTCCGATACTGGAGCGATAGCGGACCTCTCGACGTACCACAACAACGGAACCCTCATCAACGCCCCGACATGGGAAGATGATTGTGTGATCGGAGGATGCTACCGGTTCGATCCTGATAGTGAACAGTATATCGAGATCGCAGATTCTGTGAGCCTCAACTTTACGGACGACCTGTCATTCTCAGTGTGGGTCTATCGAGATGGATGGTCTGAGAATTGGGCGAACATCTTCAGCAAAGGAAACGATGCCTACCTCTTCAGGCGATCATACAACACGGACCGCCTGTATCTCACCGTGTGGAACGCTACGGGAGGCTACTTCGACCTTGAAACGACCACGAACATCGATACCGGAACCTGGTACCACATCGCGGGCGTCTACAGCGTTACAGAGGACAGAGCAGAGCTCTATGTCAACGGATTCCTCGAAGACTCGGATCCTCCGATCGGGCCCATCAGGCAGGTGAGTGATCCGATGGGACTCGGAGCACGATATCGGATCGGAAGCGGAGCGGACCGCTACTGGGACGGGCTCATCGATGGATTCGTGCTCTACGACCGAGCTCTCAGTCAAGAACAGATACAAGCGATCCACGCAGCAGAGTCTCAGGGTAGGAGCGTGAATACGTTCGACGGCCCCTATGATGGTTCTGCTGTGAGCGTACGCGTGTATAGTTCCGAAACCACCGAGTACGTGTATGCGGATAGTAACGAACTACGACGATTCGATCAGTGCGGTGTGATCGATGAATCAGGATCATACGCGCTTGTTGACGATGTGTCAGCTTCCGGAACGTGTTTCACCATTAATACTTCGGATGTATCCTTAGATTGCTCAGGGTACACAATAAACTATTCGCAAAGTAGTGTAGGTTATGGTATACTTGTTACAGGAGGAAACTCAAATATCAATATTAGTAATTGTGGTATATTCCAAGGAGGAACTTCTTCTGATTCTAGAGGTATATTGTTGAATGGAAGTGCGAGTAATACTATAAATAATATTGTTATAGATAATATTGAGGGTGATGGTAGGGGTTTATCGAACATAAACATACTTACTAATGCGACTAATAACATTAATGTTTCTAACATAAATCTGACAAACTCAGGCGAGGGAGGAGTTATTATTTTGTTTACAAATAACACAAATATTAGTCTAAAGGACTCTTATGGTAACTGTACGGGAGCTGATTGTGTGGTATTCTATATGAGAGCGTCTAGCAATAGTTTGAGTACCAATCTTTCTGCTTTTTCATCTGCATCTGATTCTTATCTATTTTTGTTTTTGGGAGGAACAAATAATACTTTAGATGGTTTTATAGGAAATAATACGGGTGCCGTTACATATGGATCAGGTTCTCTTGCAGTATTACAAAGTTATACTAACGCTACAATAAACAATGCTACAGTAATATCTACTTCAATAGACTCTTTTGCAATTAACTCGATGGTTCATACAGTAAATGTTACAAACAGTTATTTTAGTACTTCGAGCGGTAATGATATAGGAGTATGGTGGGGTACAAATAAACCAGTCATCTATTTAATTAACACTACGTATGAAGACATAAATATAAATTCTGATTCAGAGGCAATACTGCATCGTGGATGGTATATAGACTTCTTTGTCAATGATACTTCTGGTAATCCTGTTAATAATGTCAATGTTTCTTGGAATGATGCGGGAACTATTAGTGGTACTCCTAGTAGTATTGGTTGGAATATTACTGATGGAAGCGGATTATCCGCTAGGAATATATTATATCAATATTCTCAAAACTTTACCAATCGTTATTATCATACTAATTATACTTTTAATGCTATTGCTGATGGTTATGTTGGCTTGTTTGGTGAATCGCGTAACTTTACGGGTAATACTCAGTTGAATTTCACTATGATAGTTGACATATATCCTCCAACATGGTCCAACCCTTGGGATAATAGTACTGATACTAGTCCTAGGATTAATGAGAATATTAGGATGAACTTGACTTTGAATGATGATGTTGACTTGTTCAGCTATACTTTTAGTTGGAATGGTACTGGTTCATGGACTAATGATAGTATACAGTTAATATCAGGCACAGAGCATATTTTAAGCGTTATTAAGCAAGTAGGATTGCCTAGAGACAATACTATAGGATGGAGAGTCTACTTCAATGATACTTCAGAAAATTCAAATACTTCGGATATATTCACATTCACTGTGAAGAATACTCCTCCTCTGCTTGACTCAATAAATGCTAATGTATCATATGTTAAGAGTGATGACAGTATCATGATTAGTACTGATGGTGCTAGTGATGCGGATGGTGACGATTTAAGACTGGAATGCGGTGATGCTCCTGAACTTAGCAATTTATGCATTGGATCTTATGGGGGTGGTGAGAGGACATGTACTTTTAGTAGTCCTTGGTCTGATAATACGGAGCATACTATATATTGTAGAGTGTATGATGGGATTAACGTAAGCACTCCTGACAGGACCACTGCTGTAACGTCAGATAACCTACCCCCACAGGTATCTATAGTGATTCCTGAAGAAACAAGTTACAATATTACAACCTTTAATCTGGAATATACGTATACTGAGTTGTATTGTGATGTTGTATGGTGGGGTAACTTGACTCATAATAGTAGTACTCAGGATTGTGGTTTGAACTGGACTGGTTTGACGGCTAGTGAGGGTTCTAATACTTGGAGTGTTTGGATGCGTGATTTGGCTGGTAATACTAATAGTAGTAGTGTTACTTTTACTGTAGATACTGTTGAGCTTGTATTGTCGGTTGTTTCGCCTTTGAATGATACTTTTAATGCTAGTTCTAGTATTGTGTTTAATGTTACTAGTGATAAGGAGTTGTCTTGGTGTGGTTTAAGTGTGGATGGTGCTTCTAATGTTAGTATGAGTTTGTTTGGTGATGGTTTGGGTGCGTCTTATATTAATGCTAGTATGGCTGATGCTGAGTATGAGTGGCGTGTTTGGTGTAATGATACTGTTGGTAATTGGGGTTCTATTGACTTGTATTCTTTTGTTGTTGATACTGTTCCTCCCTTGATTGACATAATATCTCCCCAAAACATAACTTATAATGATCCTAATATATTAGTCAACATAAGCGTAACAGAATTACACATAGAAACAATATTATTCACTAACTCTACAGGACAGAATGAGACATACACAACACCTGACACACGATTATGGAATGAAGGGCCAAATACTATGATAGTCTATGCTAATGACTCTGCAGGCAATATAAACACAACTACAGTTACTTTCACTGTAGATACGGTATTGCCAGAAATACAATTGATTAACCCGGTCAATAATTCCAACATAAACAGGTCGGAAGTCATTTTTAGCGTAGCATCAACTAAAGAATTATCCTGGTGTGGTTTATCGGTTAATGGCGCAGACAATATTACAATGGATATTAATGGTACGGGCAACGGAGCTTCATACACTAACTCTACGATGCCTGATAACAATTATAATTTCATAGTGTACTGCAATGACACAGTAAACAACTATGGAAACACACAGTTAAAACACTTCCTCATAGACACAATATATCCAAGCGTAATGTTTGTAGACCCGACAAGAAATAACGGCTCATACCTAAAAGACGATTACGTATATGTCAATGTATCCAGCACTGACAGTAACCATCATTACACTATGCTAGACTGGGATAACTCGCTAGTAGGATGGTGGAGGTTTGAGAGCAACAATGGAACACACACTTTTGATGATAGTGGCAACGACAATCATGGTAATATAATAGGGGCTACACAAACTGAAGCGGGAATGTTCGGCAGAGGAATGGAGTTTGACGGTGATGGAAACTATGTTAATACGGATAGTATCCTTATACCTTCTGAAGATAACTGGACTCTTAGTACTTGGATTAATGTCCCACAAAATCCTATGCTGGTTCATGGGACTATCTTTTCTCAACATAATAGTGGTATGTTTTATGCATACACTACTTTTGGCTCAGCAGATGGTCATTTGAGATTTAATGGTGTTGACGGAACTACAGAAATATTGGTTGGTTCAGATATTAGAGGTACTGGATGGAGACACCTTGTTCTTCTAAGAGACGGAAGTAGTTTTAGACTTTATCTTGATGGTAATCTTGATAGCACTGGCTCGAGTACAGGAAGTGTTAATACTGCCCAGAACTTTAGGCTGGGCCATGGAGAAGCTGGCGGTTTAAGATGGTTCGATGGAATAATAGATGAAGTTATTATAATGAACAGAGCATTATCTTTAGAAGAAATACAAGCACTCTATAGTGCAACTGCGAGTCAATATGAGAAAAACTTCAGTCAACTAGAAGATGGTACTTATTCATTCAGGGCATATTCTGTTGATAAGGGTGGCAACAAGAACCAGACTGAATCAAGGGAGATAATCGTAGATACAATAAGTCCTTCTGTAGCGTTCGTTCCACCAACTCCAGATGACCAGCAAGAACTAGGTGTAGACTATGTATACATAAATGTTACTAGCAGTGATGCAAACGACCATTATACATTCCTTGACTATGACGAGAGCTTGAGGGGATGGTGGAGGTTTGAAGAGACTAACGGCACTCATATATTTGATGAGAGCAGCACTAATTTAGCCTTAAATCCTGGCTTTGCAGATGGGACAACTAACGGATGGTCAGATGCAGGAGGTCTTGGAGGGATTATTACTGGAGGATTATACTCTTCTTATAGTTTTAATCTTACTAGTGGCGAAGGTACTGCTCATATCTTAAGAAACAGTCTTGAATTATCTCCTGGAACATATTATATGCAAGTATGGTATGAGCATATAGAAGGGCACGTTCCTTATTTTTTCACTTCGGGCTTTGAAGGTTCAATTAATATTATAACAGATTTTATTACAGGTCCTGGAATAAGAAAAGCAGAAGTCATACTAACAGTTACTGCGAATACTCAACATCCATCAATAAGGTATGCCGCTGCAGCTCCTGCCGATAGGACAGAAGGAATAACAATTATTCATGCAATTCAAATAGAAGAAGGAAATAAAGGCACTGGTTTTTCATATCAGAATCACGGTATATTATCAGGTTCAACAATTGGCATCACAGAATACGGACGGTTCGGCAGGGGAATAGACTTGCATGCAGGGACAGATCATGTCGTAATACCATACTCTGAAAGCCTGGTTAATGACGTATTTGGATTAACAGATGTATTCACGATATCAGCGTGGTCATATCCTAGAGCGTGGGAGAACTGGGCTACAATAATTAACTATGCTAATGGCTCTTCTTGGAGCAATACACTCAATGGCATGTGGGCTTATGAGTCAGGATATCGTTGCGTAATGGGAGCAGGGGCAGACGGAAACCCAGGTGGGAGTGTTATAGGCCCCAATTACAATCCAGGAAGTAGTGGACTAAATCAATGGTATCACGTTGTATGCGTAGCTGACGGAACTGATATACATATATATGTAGATGGCGTGCATAGAGGATCATCAGCTATATCAGGGCTAACACATCCTAGAGGAGAGATAATAGGACCTGTGACTATAGGTAGAAGAACTCCTGGATCAGGACCAAGCTTTAATGGCACAATAGATGACATAATAGTCTTTAGCAGAGCGCTAACTTTAGATGAAGTAAGAGCATTATATGATTCTACAGCAAATCAATACAGGAACAACTTTACAAGTCAAGAAGGAGGAGAGCATACTTTCAGAGCATATTCTGTCGATATTGTAGGTAACAAGAACGAGACAGGGCTCAGGACTGTAACCATTGACACTGTAGGTCCTACATGGTCTGATCCTTGGGATAATAGTACTGATAATACTCCTAGAATAAACGAGAACATAAGAATGAACCTTACACTACATGATGATGCGGATCTTGCATCTTATAGATTTAGCTGGAACGGAACTGGAAGCTGGACTAATGATAGCATACAATACATTAGCGGTACAGAACATACTCTAAGCGTTGTCAAAACTGTAGGGCTACCGAGAAACAGCACTATCGGATGGAGAGTATACTTTAATGACTCATCAGGAAAATCGAATGTCTCAGACATATTCACCTTCACAATAAAGAATACTCCTCCTCAAACACCCATACTAGAGTATCCGGAAGACGAGGATGACCTCTTTATTAACAGAACACCGACATTCAACTGGACTGCAACAGATGCTGATGATGACGAACTGACATTTAACATACAAGTAGCATTAGACGATGGATTTTCTGCTATCATACTAGACGAGTCAGGACTGTCAACCAACGAGTATTATCAAGGAATACCGCTGGAACTAGACACACAGTATTATTGGAGGGTGATGGCCAATGATTCTTATGATACGAGCGACTGGAGTGATTCAAGCACATTTACTACAGTACCTTACACTAGCATAACACTCGATAATGACAATATAGACTTTGGAACATTAAGGATTAATGAACAAAACGATACAGAAGACAATAATCCTATACCAATAATAGTAAGGAATACAGGAAACATAGAAGCAAACATATCATTAAACGCTACATCATTCTGGACTACACAGCCTTTAGACACGCCATTCTACCAGTACAAGGCAAGAAGCTTCCTAACAAACAGCTTTGACATTGGCACGAGCCAGATGACATACCATAACATGAGCACTACAAGACTCCTTGCAATATCAAGACTAGAATGGCATGAGAACAATACAGGATATATAGATTTAAGAGTACTAGCCCCTGCAGCAGAGCCACCAGGACCAAAGAGCAGCACAATATACATTACAGGGGTGGCCTCATGAGAATAATAGGAATAATAATGCTCCTGATAATAGCAATAATAGCAGTAGAACAGACTAGTGCATTAGGAATAGCACCCAGCCAGAGAACATTTGACTATCAACCCGACACACTAGTAGAAGGCAGAATTAGGATAACACACGATTCCAGTGAGCCTACAAGGATAATGCTCTTCTTGCAAGGAGAACTAGACAGGTATTTTACGCTGTCAGAATATACCCTTGATTTTGAAGCAGGAGTACAGCAAAAAGAGATAGAATACAGATTATTGGTTCCTCAAGGACTGGACCCTGGAATGCACGATGTAAGAATAATAGTACAACAGACAAGAGGACAGAGCAGGGGACAAATAGATGTCATAAGCGCCATAGAAGCAACTTACAGCGTGTTCGTCCCATACGGAGAAAAATATGTCCATGCCAGGATATTCACTCCCAAAGACAGCAGGAATGCATTCATAATAGACCTAGAAAACAGGGGGAGCGAGAGGATAAGCAATGTCCACGTACAACTAGACATTTATTCAGGTACAAGGCTTGAAGGAACACTGAGCTCGCAGTCCATACCATTGGAAAGAGGTGCAAGAGAATACATAACACTTGAATATGATAAGCCCTTGCTCGCAGGGACTTATGAGGCAGAAGTAACGATAACATATGATGGGATAATAACACGAAAGAGAGAGCCATTCCTAATAGGGGATGCGCAGCTGATATTGCATGAAATAACATCAGAACACTTTAGCTTAGGATCAATAAGCAAACTAGTAGTCGATATTGAGAATCCGACACACTTCCCCATAACACAGGCGAGGATAACACTAGAAGCAATGCAAGAGGGAAGGATAAGAGCCACATACACTACTGACGAGTCCTTCTCGAGCAGGATGAGAAGAGCAGTACCCCTATATATAGACACTACAGACCTTGTATTAGGAGACGCTGAACTAAGGCTTACCGCACTCCATGGTACCAGCAGGGAAACACTCTCAAGATCCGTAGTAATAGAACAGAATAATATAAGATTTAGTGGAAGAGCAGTATCTGAAGGAACAGAAGGAGCAGGAAGCCTCATACCAATACTGGTAATAGGGCTAATAGCAGTAATCATACTAAACATACTAATACTAACAAGACTAAAAAAGAAATGACCTAGCCATACTCTCTTAGTGTTCTTTGCCTGCCCATAATATCCAATACTACAGAATCATTAATCATATTTGCGATATCAAAAGAATGATGCTTCATAGCATGAGCAATAACATATTTTAGCATAGTCTTATTATTGTCAAAGCATATAGGACTGCTGTTAATAGTCTTTCTTACAGCCTCTCTTACCACCCATACTCCAAGGGGAGTATTATACTCTTTTCCTATAAGCCTCAATGCCAGTATAGATGACTGCATATTATTAGTGTTCAAGTATTCTAATATTCCAAGCCTTGCAGCATAATATCCTCCTGCAGTATCATAAGCATAACCAGTCCTATGACTGCCTATCTCACAGTCATGCATTATGCTATTACTGGGCATATAGCACTCGAACAACTCATAAGAATAAGCATAAGGCAATAGCATAATATAATAATAATTGCCATAAAAAGAGCCTGTAAACAATAATGGACTCTCAATAACATCATGATTCCTAATACTGCCAATATATTGTTTTCCGATAATATCATCAGTAGCAGTAATGCTCCATCTCGTAGGAACCAGCCTCCTATTAACTCCTACGCCCATAGTGCCAGCCGAGAGCATCTCAGAAATCTTCTGCTCATCAAACCTGCCAGACAATAATCTTATAGCATCAACAGACTTTAGGTCAGTATCATAATACACTTTGCCTGCAACCTTATCAATACTTATATTGGCTGATTCCTTAACACTCCCCAATACTGCTCTACCTCCAAAAGGAGGCGTATTAGGCTCTATACTAAAAGAGAATTTCGGCTTGGACAATAAAGATACATCAAGCATCGCAGGCCTAGCAGACAGAGCAGCATGCTGCACCACTATACTGTTATTGTCAATCCTCCTAACATTAGATTTACGCTGCAACGAGAGCATTCCCATCCTAGAATCAATCACTTGTTCCATAGGAATATTATTCTTTCTGACTATAGTATTAGGCATATATGATATGTTTGTAGGAGCAATAGGATGAACAACCCCTAATGATACATCAGGATAACCGAAACGAGACACAAACGTACTAGGTATTCTAGTAGTAAAATCATTAGGAATACTGACAGAATATGCCTTTGCCCGGGCAATAGAAGCAGCCTTAGTCCTTACAGGACAAAAATCAGTACCATAATAACGCTTGCAATGCCTTCCCTTACATACCGTACAAGGATACATAAGAATAGTATATGCTTGCTATTAATAGGATTATCGGCATAATACATAACGTGAATGGATTATGTCACAAAACCCTTATAAGCACACAACACTATAAAAAAGGCATATGGCATCACCATTAAATGCAAATAAAAAGCCTTCCAAGCAGAGAAGGATATCAAGGTTGCATACATGGTATACTAAGAGGCCTAAATATATACGAATACTCCTAGTTATAGGACTGCTGGCATTCCTAATACTACTATTGCAAGGACTCTTACTGTTAGGATTATGGTTTGAGAGTATTAGAGGAGGACTAGCAGTATTTGTAGAACCCCATAATAGCATTATCCAACTGGAGGGCGGAGAGGATATAGTAGTAGGATTCGACATATCAGTACAGAATCTTCCATTGTGCAAGGCAGTATGCGAAATGGAAATAAGAAGGCATGACACTAATACTATAATATATAATGGTAGCAAAGAAGTACTATCAGGGACAACATACACCATAAACACTACACTAACAGATAATATGCATAGGCATCAGTATCCTATAACACTAACAGCATCATGCCAGAACCAGGAAGGAGGACACTGCCAGCGCAATCCATTACCCAGCATAGCAAGAACAACATCCATGATAGGATACCAAGACACTCCAGAAGAGAGGATTGCAAGAGAATACCTCCAGGGAGAAGGAAGAGTAAGAATGCTATTGCTCCAAGAACACTTGGCAGAGCTCAACGGAATAGCCAATATTCAGACAATGATAATACCGAGCATAAGGGGAGAGGCATCAAGACAGGCACAAGAGATTAGAGAGCGCCTATCAAGAGCGCAGGAAGCATATACGAATAACAATCCAATACTTGCAATGGAACTCCTAAGAAAGGGCATTGACCGGAAAGTGATTGAGGATTATAACAAAGCAGTAAACAAGGAAAGAGAGCACTCTGTATTAATAGCAGAATATAATACTATGCGTCATGACATTAGAGCAATAGCGTCTATATCCGATAGGGAGGATTATGAAAGATTATTGTCACTAACAGAAACCATCAGAAAACTGGCACAAGATAAGAGCAATACAGAAATCGATTATACTCATAGCCAGTCATTACAGGCAATCAATACCATCAAACAGATAATAAGCAATCATGATCCTATACTAAGAGACAAGACAGTTAGAGGAACCACTCTTTCTACAGAAGAGATGAGAGTAGCATGCATCATAAAAGACTATGGATGCAATGACATTCCAGGAAGGATAACAGGGGAAAGCCCAGAATACATGCACGATAGACTATTAGAATCATGCAATATAATAAAAAATATAGAGTCAATACACAACAACGCCAGCATACATTATGCCAGCATAATAGAACCAGGACTCTCATACGAGCAGACACTACAAAAGTATAATATAACCTCTATTAGACAGGACACTGAGTTCCTAACGCTCGAAATAGACTCTGTCAGGAATGCACGTATGAGCATTACGCCTGTGCTCAATGATACCAGCAGACTAGCCATAAGAACAGACGTACTAAGCACTCCTACATCAAGCCTTAAGGAAGAATGCAATCTAAGAACATTCCCCATACCACCAAGCATACTATTAGGAGAGCCAGAACTGCCAGTAAATCCCGAATCAAGCATAATAAGGGACAGATGGGAACTGCCAAGACAAGAATGCTGCAGTTTCGGAAAGTGCGAAGAATGCAAGCCGTCAATAAGATACCCTATAATATTCCTGCACGGACACAGTCTTACAGAATCATCACTCCCAGAATATAATATACAGGCTTTCACCAGGATGGCAATGGCCATGGAAGAGCATAACTATTATTATGCAGGAAACATATTTCCCCAAAGAACAATAAGAGAAGAAAACATAGGATTATATAATAATTTGCAGCAAGGCGTAATGTTTACCAGCACATACTATTACGACAGTTTTGAAGAAGACAGAAAAAGCCATATAACACCAAGAAAATCAGAGAACATAGAAACATATGGATTAAGGCTAAGGGAAGCCATAGATGCTACATTATTAAAGACAGGAAGCGACAAGGTAATAATAATAGCGCATAGCATGGGAGGGCTAGTCGCAAGGAGCTACATAACCACTTTCGGAGATACTAAAATAGCAGGACTAATAATGATAGGAACTCCTAACGCAGGAGTAACTGATGAGGTAGGACTGTTATGCCCAGTATTCGGATCCAACAAAGAATGCCAGGATATGAAGGCGGGAAGCTTCTTTATAAGAAAGCTAAACAGCCTCCCACCACCTACTATTCCTGTAATGACCATATCAGGATACGGATGCAAAGACGGGCCTCACGACGGCCTGATAGCATTAGAAAGCGTACAACTAGAATACGCTGACAATAGGATAGTAAACGGTACTTGCACTACAAGAACACACATGCTCCACGGAGAAATGCTAAAGCCTGACAATTATCCTGAAACCCTAAATATTATACTAGAATTCTTAGAAAAAAATGGGATTAGGAAAGAGCCTTCTTAATCAGCGAGACTATTGTATTAGTATCACTCTCTTGAATATCCTCTCTCGAAACAAACAATATCGGCTTAGAGTCCTTAAGAACTGCAATAGAAGGAGAACTCGGAGGGTTAGGAAGAAGATATTCTCTTGCCTTACTAGTAGCCTCCCTGTCCTGACCTGCAAAGACAAACCCACTATTAATTGGTAATGCCTTAGTATTATGCAATTCTTCTATAATAGGAAGGGCTTTCATGCCCGCACACCCACAAAGACTATGAAAATACAATAAGCCAATGTTATTAGATACGAAGTCGTCAACCTCTCTAACTGTAGACAAGCACTTTAGTCCCAATGACGAGACGTGTTCCTTATGAGCCTTAACAATACCTTCCATAATAAGAGTTCATGAATAGCAGTATAAAAACATTGTGGAACAAGTAACAATACTATAATGCAGTATTATCGTCATAATCATACTTCTCATACGCCTTGTTAAGCACACTGCTTACGCGTACAAAAGTAGCTCTTCTGGGAAACTCCTTAAGATTCCTCGCCCCAATATAAGTACCTGTGCTCCTAAGACTGCCAAGAACATCTTGTATCCAATTATTAACATCCCCTTTCAAGGGCACTAGAGCTGTGCGCCCCTCACTAGCCCTATGAGAATCTACACTACCATAATTTTTTATCATAGCCGTATTAGAACTGCTACCATAATGCATCTTATAATTTACATTGTCTTTTACGACAATATCCCCTCCTGACTGGTCATACCCTGCCAACTGGCTTCCTACCATAACAAAATCAGCACCAGCACACAATGCCTTAGCAATACAGGCAGGATATACTGTGCCGCCGTCAGCACATATAAGTCCGTTACCACGCCCTTCATGTTTAGCTCCAATACCATGAGCAGCATCACTCGTCTCTATAACAGCAGACAGTTGAGGATAACCTACCCCTGCCTTAACCCTTGTAAGACATGCGCCTCCAGAGCCTATACCTACCTTGACTATATCAGCGCCGTTAAGCAATAACTCTTCAGTCATCTCATTAGTAACAACATTGCCAGCTATAATAATATGGTCAGGAAACAGTTTTCTAATCTCCCTAACCTTTCCTACTACCCTTTCAAGATAGGCGTTAGGAACATCAATGCATATAAAACTAAACTTGTCATGCAATCCCATTTTTATTATGCTATTAAGCTTGTTATAATCCTCATCCCTAATCCCAGTAGTATATATTATATAATCATTATAATTATGTTCATAAAAGAATACGCCCAATTCATCAAGAGTATAATGCTTATGGAGTGCAACCAGCATCTTATGTTCAGCAAATACTCTTGCCATCTCAAAAGTACCACTGCTAGCCATATTAGATGCCACTATAGGAATACCAGTCCATGTCTTACTGCTATGCAAAAAGCTATAGGTGCGTTCCAGCCCTACGTCCTTCCTGCTGTTAAGAGTGCTCCTCTTAGGCCTTATAAGAACATCATCATAATCAAGCTTAAGCTCATTGTCAATACGCATTCCCAAATCCCCCCATAAAACATTATAAGTACTACACTTATTAATACTTTACTATTCTGTTCAAACAATTTAAATATCTGATAATGACAAAAAAAGGGTATGAAGAACAAACATATTGTGATTACAGTATTACTTATGACATTATTAACTGTAGGGATAGCATCGTGCCTTCCCCCTCCGGAGAATGGTTTTGATACCGGACCAGATCCTTTGATAAAGCCAACGATATATGAGCTTCCTATCGTTAGTGTAAGTGCCAGTGGTCATGATGGTAATGTTCCTGAGAATGTATTGGATGGTGATTTGGATACTCGTTGGTCATCTTATGGTGTAGGCGAATGGATTAGTTTTGAACTTGATGACACTTATGAGGTCCATGCTATAAATATTTCTTGGTATTATGGGGATACTCGTAATGCCTTTTTTTCTGTTGAGTATTCAGAGGATAATACTAGGTGGGTTGAGGTGTATTCAGATAAGTCCAGTGGGGAAACGTTGGATGCTGAGAGATATGGTCTTATTGATGCTGCTGCCAGATATGTTCGTATATTAGGAAGAGGCAATAGTGATAGTGGATGGAATTCTATCACTACTGTAACAATCGTTGGAAAGAAAGTTGACGATAATACTTTGTATTTAGATTATCCAGAGGACAAGCCTTCTGACCCGGATGATGCTGAGGAGTACTTGCTCGAGAAGGGGACTCTATCGGTGGATCTGGTGAAATGTACAGGCCACACAGCAGGAGTTCTAGGAAAGGTTACCGCTATGGGAAGCAATACTGTTGTTCCACTTGGAAACTCTCCTGATGCGAGGTATAATTATATTGGATGGCTTGATGGCAATGAAGATGCAGTAATCACTGCTTATGATCGTAAAACAGGTGAGTGTTCTGATATTACGGTACTCAATGATGTACCCCGTAACAGTGCGAGCGGCTCACATGATGCTGTTGGCATAGGTGTGGATGGAGAAGGACACATTTATGCGTCTTATTATGGCGCAACCCAGTACCGGTTGGATGGACACAGTACGGTACACAGCGGGACGCCGATCAAACGCAGTATCCAGCCATTGGACAGCTCCTCGTTCGGAGAAATGTGGAAACTGCGAGACTACACTGTGAATGAGCGTCAGATGTTTCGTATGCGAGATGGAGCGTTGCTAATTGCTGGCTCGGACCTTGCCGGACGCATAGACATTATTGAACCTGGAGGAGAGTATCGCTGGACAGCTCCACGTCAGGTGATACACCAGGATACACGGGCAATGCGAGAGCACGTCTGTCAGGGTAACAGGTTCACTAAAGCCCATTTTCACGAAGGCCCTGACGGGACGCTCTATGTAGTATGGGGATGGGGTCAGGGAGGTAGAGATGAATGTCCTGATATCCAGATGTACGGAACTGACAGCCATGAAGTGTTCTTTGCATACAGCATTGACGGTGGAATAACCTGGCATAATCGTGAGGGAACACGAGCGGTGGAGTCTAAACTCTGCTATGCGTACGAAGACTGTTCGCAATGGAATAGGCTAATCCCTGATGGTGGCATTGTTCACGACGATCCTGACTTCATGCTGACGCCAACAAGGCAGCGTGAGCATCGCGTTACATGGGCAGAACCAGACGGAGACATCTACGTAGCTTTCTCTAAATCCATGTATTGCGATTCCGGAGTTTGCCTTACAAAAAACGTTACTAATCCCGGAGCTCTCATGCTAGTAAAGTTTAATATCAACGAACCAGATGAGGATATTGAAGAGATTATGGTAAACGCTGATAGCGAGCACTTCAGGGTTGCCGGTGTTCGTAAAGCTGGTGATGTACTCTACATATGGGTTAATACTTGGAATCCTACCATGGCATTCTACGAATATATATCATATGATGATGGCATAACGTGGGAAAGGAACCGGCCCGCGATTGGGAGCGGTTGCGGGAATCGCGTTGCAGGGAACTATTTCATACCGCATCAGAATGTCGCGAGCTTCCTTATACAATGCGGTGGAACCGGGGAGCGCGGATTATGGTTGTATGAGAGAATCGTATAGTTTATTTGCATTATTCAAAAATATGAGGCTCATAATCCCTCTGTTTTATAGATTATAGCTATATTATGTATCCCTACTAAGAGTCTGATAGATTAGTTTCTAAGTCTAATAAACCACTACTATGAGACAATTGTATCGTATAATCTTCTATAATTATTATAAACCCGCATCATTAACTATTCTTATGTGATATTAACAGGCGATAATAATGGAACAGGATAATAGCAATAAGCGATGGAGTATAGTAGCAAGATTATGCGAAGGAACAGCCGTAGTATCCGGACTGGCATCTATTACAGGTATGAGCACTGCACTCTTTGGAGGGCCAGAATCCTCATTATACACGCCTGCCGCATACACTGCAGGAATAGGATTTGGCACTTTCGTATTGTCATCGATAGGAGCATTATATTATAATGCCAGGATTAAAGCTGACAATTATTCTGCAGACAGCACTTATCATACCTTGCAAGGCAAGCATTATAATGAAACAAGAGATGAAGATCTTATGAGACTCGTAGGAGATTATAGAGAAGACAGTTTAAGGGCAAGATTATACTCTTGGGATAAGTAATCATTCACCAATATACCAGTCATAAGGATCAAACCTATGATTTCCAAATCTTACATAATCATCCAGACTAACATATCCTTTAAGACTCATAGGCGTAATAATATTGCTCTGATACAATAGCATCCTATCCACTATCTTATTCCAGACAGGATATACTGTATCCACAGTTCCATTACTACTAAAATTATCATTAGATTGTTTAATGATCCTATCTCTCATCTTCCCATAAAGGATTCCAGGAACATTTGCTATCATATAACAGTCTATCTCGCCGTTGCCATAGGCTTTTTCCTCTGCTCTTATCCTATAATAGTTCTTACGAACATCCTTCCTCATAGGAATTGCAATATTCCCTATGCCGTTCCTTATTCTGAGTCCCTCATTAACAGCTTTCTCAGCTACTGACTTATTGCATAATATGAGCATGCTAAAATATTCTTTTGTAGTACTAGCATACTCCAGTCCCGAAACCATTTCTATAGGGATAGTGCCATTGCTCTTCGCACCCATAATAATAACAATGTACATACTATTAATAATGTTTTGCTTTCACAAGCAAGATAGTTGGATTCCTAATAATCGTCCAGCACATAATCATTATTGGGATAATGCTTTCCGGTGCTCATATCAATATGACCTTTAATGTTATGTGGATACAATATGGATCCTTGCTCACTAATAATAGTATCAACTGCTGGAACCCACCATTTCCTCTTATCCTGCACATATTTGTCAAGGACAAAATGGGTGTTACCGTCATTTTGGAGCTCCAATATTTCGTCTAGGACATCATCAATAGCAGGTGTTGGGAGTGCAAATACGGCATAATACTTATTGCCTAATGATTGCAAAGACATTCTCCTATATGTTTCTTGAGGTTCATTTCCAAGGCGCCAGAACTTCTTTCCTACACTTTCAATGTAATCAATGCCAGTCCTATTCTTTCTTTTAAATGAATAACCATTAACCATAATCTTCCCAATTTCATCAAGCGACTTATAAGGCCTACCAAAAGTAAATGCTTTATCGTCAGATAAAGCAAAACTGACGGCATCAGCGTATTTTGTAGGAATAACATTATGATTGCTTATCATTGTCATGGCACTCACCTATAAGTTAGTATTGGTATGTATCAATAGCATTATAATATTTCTCATAACTCGTATATGCCATAATGGCGCAAAGTAATAATATTGACCATTAATTAACAATTTTTCTGATACTTTGTTATTTTAATAACATTATGTTTATATGATTATAGTTTAGAGCTGTTAAAAGGTGATTATTATGGATACAGAATGCCCGATATGCAGTGCAACAGTAGTAGTGCCAGAAGACGCAGTAACAGGAGAATTATTAAGCTGTATGGAATGCGCTACAGAACTGGAAGTTGAGAGCTTAAACCCTACCATACTCAAAGAAGCTCCTATGGAAGAAGAGGACTGGGGAGAATAATGCTAAGGATAGGAATGCTCCACTCCCTAATAAGGCCTGAAGAGAAGATGCTGATTAGAGAGTTCAAAGAAAGAGGTATAGAACCCATAATGATAGATGACAGGAAAGCATCATTCATAATAGGCAAAAGAACATCAAATTTTGACGTTATCCTAGAGAGGAGCATAAACCATTCAAGAGCATTACATGCACTAAAATATTATGAGAGCATAGGAATAAGAACAATAAACAATAGCCATACTGCACTGGTATGCGGGGATAAATTCCTCACATCCATAGCACTAGCAGAAAACAATATCCCACAACCCAATGTAAGAATAGCATTCACAGAAGAATCAGCATTAGAATCAATAGAAGAGATGGGATATCCTGTAGTGCTAAAACCTGCGGTAGGAAGCTGGGGAAGGCTTATTAGCAAGATAAACGATAGGGACGCTGCAGAAGCCATACTAGAACATAAGACAATACTTGGGAGTTATCATCACTCAATATTCTACATACAAGAATATGTAGAAAAGAAAGGAAGGGATATTAGAAGCTTTGTAGTAGGCAATAATGTAATAGCAGCAATATACAGGACTTCAAAGCACTGGAAGACTAACACTGCACTAGGAGCGCTAGCAACCAATTGTCCAGTAACAGAAGAGATAAGAAGAGTATCATTACAAGCAGCTAATGCAGTAAAAGGAGACATCGTAGCAATAGACTTATTTGAGACGGATAAAGGAATAATAGTAAACGAAGTAAATTATACTATGGAATTCAGGAACAGCATAACAACCACACAGGTTAACATCCCAATGATAATAGTGGATTATACTATAAGAACAGCGATGAAACATAATGGTAAAAGAAGGGTATAAGATAACAGTAATGCCTGGCGATGGAATAGGTCCTGAAGTAATAGAACAGGCTTTAAAAGTGCTAGACTATAGTGGACTGCCATTCCAGTATGAATATGCACGTATAGGACTGGATTGCTATAATCAGACAGGAGAGAGTCTCCCGCAAGAAACACTAGAAAGCATAATATCATCTGACAGCACTCTATTCGGAGCAGTAAGCACGCCTATAGGAATCAAAGAATACAAGAGTCCTATAATAGAACTAAGAAGACAATTACAACTATATGCAAATGTCAGGCCTTCCATATCATTATCAAATAACAGCAACATAGACATTACTATAATAAGAGAGAATACTGAAGACCTGTATTCTGGAATAGAAAGGATAGAGGATAATGGCAATAGAGCAGTAACAGAAAGGATAATAACAAGGGATGCCAGTGAGAGGATAATAAGGTATGCTTTTGATTATGCGATAAGCCACGGAAAAAACAGGGTTCATGCAGTGCACAAGGCAAACGTAATGAAAGCAACATGCGGATTATTCCTAAACGCTTATGATGATATAGCAAAGGAATATGAAAATATTGATGCACGAAAAGCAATAGTTGATGCAGCTGCCATGCAAATAATCACCGAACCCGAAATTTTTCAGGTAATAGTAACCACTAATATGTTTGGAGACATACTAAGCGATATAGCATCCGCAGTGGCAGGAAGCATAGGAGCAGCACCCAGTGGTAACATAGGATATAATTATAGCGTATTCGAGCCTATCCATGGAAGCGCCCCTCATATAGCAGGAAACAACAGAGCAAATCCCATAGGAACAATAATGTCAGCGGCAATGATGCTAGAACACCTATCACAATATGATCCAGGAATGCAAGACTACTATGAATATTCTAAGAAGATTAGGAGTGCAGTCAGGAAAGCGGTAAAAGACAATTATGTAACTAGGGACATGGGAGGAAGAATGAACACTACAGAAACTACTAATGCAATAATAGATAGGATATGAGGAGTAGGTTATGCAAAAGAACAGGATAGGAATAATAGGAGGATCAGGATACGTGGGCGGAGAACTATTAAGAATGCTATTAGGGCATCCTAATGCAGAAATAACTACTGTAACTTCAGAAAGGCTAAAAGGACAATACATTAAGACAATACATCCACATCTTAGGGGAAGAACAGCATTAAAATTCTCAGGACAAGAAGAATTATCAAACTATGATACGCTATTTTTATGCACTCCTCACAAGACGAGCATGAACAACATGAACAGATACAAAGACTTAGCAGACAGCATAATAGACCTAAGCGCAGACTACCGCCTAAACAATCCTGCTGAGTATAACGAATGGTATGGTAAAGAGCACAATGACCCAGAAACGCTAAAAGAATTCGTTTACGGAATACCCGAAATACACAGGGAAAAAATGAAGACATCAAAATATGTAAGTAGTGCAGGATGCAATGCAACAGCAATAATACTGGGATTATATCCTTTAATGAAAGAAAAAATAATCGATCCCAGAAATATAATTGCAGAAGCGAAAGTAGGAAGTTCAGAATCAGGCAACAGCCCCAGCCAGAGCAGCCATTACAGCGAGAGAGCCAATTCTATTAGAAGCTTTAAGCCTACAGGCCACAGGCACACTGCAGAAATAGTACAAGAACTTGATTTTGGAATAAAACCTAATATAAGTCTTAGCGTAACCAGCATAGGACTCGTAAGAGGAATACTAGCTACAATACACACATTCCCGCTTGAAAAGACATCCTATACCGACATAATAAAACTGTACAAGAAAATATATAGTGACAGTCTATTTATCAGAATGGTGGTTGAGAGGACAGGAAACTACAGGTATCCTGACCCAAAACTATTGTGGGGAACGAACTATTGCGATATAGGAATAGATTATGATGAAAAGAATAACAGGCTTGTAGTCATAACCGCTATAGACAATTTGATGAAAGGTGCTGCAGGACAAGCAGTACAGGCATACAACATAATGAAATGTTATGAAGAAAATACAGCATTAGAATACAATGGACTACACCCGATATAAAATGTGCAGGATAATAGGAATAAGAACTAATAATAGTGAAGACCAATCTCATAGGATAAAACTATTTGCAGATACATGCAAGAACAGTCAAGAATACCAGGGTCATGGGTGGGGGTGCGCATGGAAAGAAAAAGGTTTATGGAAAGAATACCATTCCATAAACCCGATATGGGAAGACAATATACCAACAATTAATACAAGAATATTATTGGTTCATGCGAGGAGCGCATTCAATAACGAAGGAATAACCATACAAAATACAATGCCATTCAAAAGCCAAGACAATAAGACTATATTCATATTCAATGGAGAACTAAGAGGGGTAAGAATAAGAATGGAAGGACGGATAGGAGCAGAAAAGTTATTCAATTACATAATGAACTTATCAGATAAAAGCATATTTGAAGGAATGAATAAAGCCATAAAAATAATAGAGAAAAAGACAAGGTACATAAGAGCCATGAACATTATAATAGGACATGATGATAATCTATACTATTGCTGTTACCCTAACCAAGATCAAGCATACTACACCCTGCATAAATGCTCTCGTCATGACATTACAATGGTAAGCTCAGAGCCCATAGACAATAATGGTTGGGAAACAATAGGTAATAAGACTATAGGTGAATTCTAATAGGAATGAGGACATAATAATGGACATAATAAAGATAGGAGGGGGCAAGAACATCAACATTAAAGGAATAATAAGAGGACTAAATAATAACAATGAGACTATAATCGTACACGGGGCAAATGCTATTAGAGATAATGTATTGTCAATAATGGGATATGAAAAGAATGCAGTAACATCCATCATGGGATATTCTAGTGTTATTACTGATGATAATATGATGGATGTCATAATGATGACGTATTCAGGAATAATGAACAAGAGAATAGTAGAATTGTGCCATCAGAATAGCATTAATGCTATAGGGCTTAGCGGTATTGACGGAGGGCTGATAAGAAGCAAGCGAAATAATGGGATAAGAATAGAGGAGAACGGAAGGAAAAGAATAATACGAGACTTGTCAGGCAAATCAAAAGAAATAAACGAAAAACTGTTAAGACTGCTACTCAAAGAAGGTTATACACCGGTAATATCAATCCCTACACTCGATGAGCAAGGACATGCAATAAACACAGAAAACGATGATATAATAGCATTGTTGCATCATACGCTAAGAGCAACAAGAATAATACAGTTAATAGAAGCTCCAGGATATCTTAAAGAGCCTGGGGATGAGAATAGTCTTATAAGAAAGATGAGACAAGAAGACATAGCATCAGCTTTAGGAAAGAGTACTGGGAGAATGAAGAGAAAACTGCATGCAATAAAAAAGATGTTGGAGGTGCCATGCACTATACATATTGCGGACGGCAGAACTGATGATCCTCTAGGGGAAATTTTAAGAGGTGAGGGAACGGTGATAAGATGCCAATAATGCAATTATACAATCAGAGAGGAATAACCATTGAAAAAGGAAGAGGAGCAATAGTATGGGATGACAATGGAAAAGAATACATTGATTGTGTAGGAGGAATAGCAGTAGCATCTATAGGGCATGGTAACGAAGAGGTAGCTAGATCATTATACGAGCAAGCAATTAAAATTACAACTGTATCAGGCGCGTTCGGAAACAATACAAGAGAGGAATTTGCAAAACTCATGGAGTCAATACTTCCAACAGGAGTAAACAACATATACTTATGCAATTCAGGCACAGAAGCAATAGAAGCGGCAATAAAGTTCTCAAGATACTCAACTAAAAAGAAGAAGATAATATCAGCAGTAAGAGGATTTCACGGAAGGACTATGGGAGCATTATCAGCAACATATAATCCAGAATATAAGGAGCCTTTCACTCCACTTTTAGAAGGATTTATTCATGTACCATACAATAGTACCAGTAAACTTGTAGAAGCATTTGATGATGATATAGCCGCACTGATACTTGAGCCCATACAGGGAGAAGGCGGCATAATAATGGGGGAAAAAGAGTATTTTAAGAAAGCAAGAGAATTATGCGATAAGCATGGTACTATACTCGTCTATGATGAGGTGCAGACAGGTTTTTGCAGGACAGGAACAATGTTTTATACAGAGCAGTTAGGAGTCAATCCTGACATTCTTTGTCTGGGCAAAGGAATAGCAGGAGGATTTCCTATGGGAGCTACAGTATGCAATGATAAGATAATGGTACCTAAAGGAAAACACGGAACTACATTTGGAGGCAGTCCTCTAGGATGCGCTGCTGGAATTGCAACAATCGACTATATGCTTCATAAAAAACTAGCACTAGAAGCTCAAAGAAAAGGCAGAATGCTTATAGAAGGACTGATAAGCATTAGAAGTGATAAGATAAGAGATGTCAGAGGGAAAGGTCTATTGATAGGAATAGAACTCAAAGAAAAGGCAAAACCGTATATTGATGAACTCTCACAAAAAGGAATACTGACAATGCCTACAGGTCCAAGAATAATAAGGTTGTTGCCTCCGCTCGTAATAGAAGACGAACAGGTACTTACAGTTATAAGAGCAATAAGAGAAGTACTATCATAACATAATCCATAGCGCAAAATCATGACTGTTTGGTTCTATTGTCTGTACTTCTTTAACAGAATTTGTATGATGGAAAAAACCCTTGGAATATCATCTGATGATACTATTATGCTAAGCTCATTTTCTGTGCTTACAACCTCTTTGATACTAATGTTTTCCCATGCGAGCTCTTTAGTAATGATATAAAAGAATCCTGGTGAGTCCTTCGCCTGCTCAGGCACAAACAATGTCAGGCTGCTAAGATTATCCACACTGTTATATGCTGATGTTATTCTCTTAGAAAGCTTAGTTCCATTCTTAGCATCTATTAATAATGTGATTTCATGGATTACGTGGCTGAATGTAAGAAAGTCTCCTTTCGAATAATCTATATCTGATATAAGCTGCCTTATAATGTCAATAGTGTCAGTGTTCTTAACAATAGTATACTCTATAAGCCCGTCACGTACTTGTATGCTCTTGTCATATTCAAAAGAAGCAATAAACTCATCATTATTATCGAGCTTTTCGGCAAGCCTCCTAAGAGCCATCATAACTGCAGAATGCTTAACTTTTCTACCCACATCCTTTTCAACATATACTATTATCTCGTCTGCCAAAGCGGCATAGTTTACTATTCCCCTCGATAATGCCTGTTCCAAAAAAGGCTTGTTCCTGATATTATGCTCTACACTCCTTGCTATTGATACCATAAGACAAGGAAATAACACAAATTAATAAATGTTGTTATAATATTAACATAGTGTTTATTTTTTAGGTAGGTGTCCTGATTTGTATGGAGTACAGGAATATTGAGCTAGTATTGGATATGAGAGAAGTAAGCCAGCATCCTACAGGAGCAGTATACAATGATATAGATGCAATGGACATAATAGAAGGTTATGAAAATGCAGGAGGAAGAATAGTGCTTGTAAATCATCCTCATTCAAGCAATGGGGCAATAGAAGATCTCGAATACATTACATCCAATTATCATGGCAAAGCATTATTGGGAGCTCATTTCAGGCTAGATTATAAGACTGGATATAATGATGATGAGATGTTTGATAGGGCACTAAGATTGGATGGTCTCCACTGGATAAGCGTATTTCTGGATACCAGTCCTGAATCAATCAATAGGCATAAGGGAATGTCATGGAACAAAGTCATAGACAATACTCAAGACATCATAAAAAGAATAATCGGGCATGAAAAGACACCAAGGATTACTACTGAACATGCTATAAGAACATTCCTTTCGGGAGATGAAGAATCATACAATAGAGGAATAGGAATAGTGACTGCAGCAAGTGATGCGGGAGCAAGATGGTATAACCTACCTGACACTACAGGAATAAATGATCCTTACGATAAAACAAGGAGCATTACTCGCACTGTAGACGTTGTAGCAGAATCATTGTCATCCCATAATATTAGTGACTATATTATTAATGTTCATGCACATAATGACATTAACACTGCAGAGGAAGGAGTAATGCATGCCATAATGAACAGCAATGCAAGGGCAGCTGACCTGACATTAGGAGGGTTAGGCGAACGCAATGGCATAGGAGACTTATACACAATAGCATACCGTCTGACAAAGGCAGGAATAATAGACTATTATGATATGGAAGCATTAAGGAAGCTAAGAGAGCATTCCAACATAATACTCGGTATAGAAAATCCAAACCAGACTGTAGATGGAAAGTACACTAAGAGCGTTGTTGCAGGAACACACTTCAGTGCAATGTATAATAAGAATAATGAAGAATGGAACTACAAGCCATACTACAATCCACATATAGAAAGCATGCCTATGGGAGAGCAGGATGTTAACGTGATATTTACTCACCAGTCAAGCACAAAAATGTATGAATATCT
>JBLKOQ010000016.1:0-26236 GCA_047602885.1 Candidatus Woesearchaeota archaeon
GTAGAATATGGCTCTGTAGAAAAAGTGTGCGACAGCCGTCAGCTGGAGCAAGAACCCCTGTTCTTGCTTGTTAATGGAGGTTGTACATACCTCAGTCTTTAGGTCGATAGTAGCATAACCATTAACACCAACATACCGCGCCCTTTAGGGCGGGGTTGTTGATTGACGCTGATGGGCTAATGGTAGTCTACGGGGTGGCGCATAGCACACTTTTTCGTATATTTTCTACAGAGCCGTAGAATATTATGCTATTGTTTGGGAACGATTTATAAGTACGGCTGCATGGCTTTACTGTATGGCTAGCAATGAATACGATAATAATGTTACAACAGCATTATCTCTTATAGATAAGAGCAGCAACCCCTTGTTTGTGTTTGATGATGACTGTGACGGTCTGGCAAGCTTTCTTATGCTCTATAATCATACAGGCAAGGGTATGCCAATGGTTATTAAGAGCAGCCCAGTACTGACATTAAGGTTTGCCGATATTATAGCATTATTGAATCCTGACTTGGTAGTTGTCCTTGACATCGCAATGATAGAAGAGAATGCTCTTAGCATAATCAATTGTCCCGTAATCTGGATTGACCATCATGAGCCCCAAGAGCCTATGAATACTATATATATTAATCCAAGGAATATAGGTTATGATTATCCTACAAGCCTTGCAGTGTACAGAATGATTAACAAAGGTTTATGGCTTTGCATTGCAGGCTGCATATCAGACTACCATTATCCTGACAATGAAATAGAATTTTTTAGGAAAGAGTATCCTGAACTGCTTAATAACAAGAATACTATTGACGGAATACATTATGATAGTGATATGGGCAAGATTATTGACATCCTTTCTTTTAGCATGAAAGGAACTGTTAAGGATGCATTGTCATTGGTAAAAAAGCTTAGCGGTATCAATAATCCTAATGCTCTTATCAATGGCGAGGATAATTATAGGAAGCTACTCGCCCATTATAATAATGTAAAAAAGAAGTATGATGCCTTAAAAGAAGATGCTTTATTGAAATATAATGAACAGTCTGGGTTGCTAAAAGTTTTCTTGTACGATTCTGACAAATGGAGTCTGACGCATGAACTCTCTTCAGAACTAGCATCATATTATCCTGATAATATTATTATAGTAGGACGTCCTTATGATAGTAAGTACTTATTGTCTTTAAGGTCCAGGAACATAGTATTAAGGGATAATCTTGTGAGCGCTGTCAGTATGGTTGGAGGCTCTGGAGGAGGGCATCCTCATGCTTGCGGTGCCAATATTCCTGTTGATTCTATAGATGATTTTATCAGAATATTTGGAGATTCTTTTTAGTTCGTCTTTCCTTTCTGTGTCTCATAAGCCAGTCTAATATCCTCTAAGCTTGCCGTATCATTAGGCTGCCTGTCTTCTTTAACACTTATTATTCTTGGAAATCTTAGTGCGTATCCTGAACTGTAAGAGTCTGATTTTTGTATTTCCTCAGCTCTTATTTCTACAATAATAGTAGGTTTAACCGTTACTGTTCGTCCTTCTTCTTTAATTATTGTTTGTTTGAGCATTCTTGTCATCATCTCGAATGTTATTCCTTCCTCTTCTTTTTCTTTGAGGCCGCTTCCTACTTTTCCTATAGTAAGATATTCTCCTTCATGATATAATGCAAGCGTATAGCTTGAAAGCCATCTTGCTCTCTTTCCTTCGCCCCATTCCGCCTTTGTTATAACGAGGTCTATAGTATCTAATGCCTCTTTTATCTTAATCATTGTTCCGACTCTTGCTCCTGGCCTGTATATTCCGTTAAGGCTTTTTGCCATTAATCCTTCGTGTCCCTCGCTTATTGCACTCTTCAGATATTTTAGTGCTTCGGTCTCGTCATTTACTATTCTCATATCTGAGAGCATTACCTTGCTATTCTCTTTAATGCTATCTGAAAGTATTTTTCTCCTATCTTTATACCCTGTCTTAAGCAGGTTATTATTGCCTGTCATTATTATGTCAAAAACTTTTATTATCACTGCAAGTTTTTTGGCCATCTCTTCTATGCCATGCTTTCTTTTTATCCTCTGGCTTATGTCCTGGAATGGCACAGGCCTATTATTATCGTGATCGTATCCTACAAATTCGGAGTCTATAATGCATTGTTCCGGAATAATCGCATCATGGATGTGTTCTATCATCTCAGGGAATTGTATCGTTACATCTTCAAGCTTTCTAGTGTATATTCTAATATCATTTCCATTCTTGTGTATTTGCGCTCTGAAACCGTCATACTTGTATTCTAGTGCACATGGTACTCCAGTTCTTTTCAGTGCATCATCCACTCCTGTGCTTCTCTGGGCGAGCATGCTTTTTAGCGGCCTAAATAGTCTAAGAAATACCTTGCTATCATATTTTTTAGGATTATTTTTTACGAGTAATGATAGTTCTCTGATATCTGTTATTATGTCAAGCGCTTCTTGGGCCTTGTCTGATTCTTCTCTTGGTATCTGGAATGATTCTTCCGATAAGAATTCAGGATGAACAAATGCTACTATTAATGCATCTCTTATTATTCCTTCTCCTACTCCTGTTCTCAGATCTCCTACTACTAGTCTTGCAATGTATCTTGCTTCTATTCCTTCAGATTCTCTTAGCATTGATGATAATATATCAGTTTTTCTTCCTGTACTGCCGCTTCCTTGCATTTCAGGAAACTTCCTGATACTCTCGTATACTTCCTTTATTGTTATAGTTTTTTTTACTAATGTATATTGTCTTCCTTTGGATGATAGTTCTTCTGCTATTATTCCTAGGTCTCCTGTCCTGCTCCATTCTCTTAATATCCTGTCTGTAGTTGTATCGTATGCTTTTGCCATTGCCTTTGATACTATCTTAGCGCTTACTCCTGACTCTTTCATCTCATGCTGCGAGAAGAACCTTCCAAGCAAGAGTATGCTGAGTATTGGCAGGTTCTCATCATCAATATCCTTGAAAGACTTTGCTATTATTCTGGTTTTTTCGTATCTCCCCTTATTGATCTCTAGTTCATTGCATATTGATGCGTATTCTGAGAATTCCATAATTATTGCAATATCATTGCCCTTATATAATAATATCCCCATTATATGCCTACTATAAAATGAATACACAACAAATCTTTATAAATAGGATTAACAACCATAACTCCAGGTAATACAGATGGGTGATAATCAGGGGCTTGAAAAGACTCTAGTTGACCTTGCTAAAGAGAGCATCGTACTCCACGAGGGGAATGAGAGAAAATCCGGCAAGATGTTTGCTATGTCACTCTTTTATGGTCTTGGGAGCATCTCTACAGCAAAGAAGCCAAGCAGTTATGACGAGATGCTTGCAGCATATGATGTTTATGATAGTGCGCTCTCAAAGCTTAGGAACAGGGACAATCCTTCTACCGTAAGCAGGAATCTTAGGCAAGAGATAGGAGACTTACGCCAGTATGCCTCATCAACCAATAATAGCGAGTTATTCAGGGAATTGTATAATTCAATAACAAATGAACCTGTACCTGGCAACAGCATGATGCTGTTAGGATATGAGATGGCATCCCAGATTATAAGGCAGGGTACTGTTAAGGACTCTAAGCGCAAAGATAAGTTTTTAAGAGAGCACTCTCAGTTGCTCCAATATCTAAAAGAAAGAAAATAATTAGTTACTGGTCGGTTATGATGAATGACGATTATTCCAATGCTAAAAAGAGACAGGTTTTTGTGCTGGGTCCGGACGTATTTGTGACTTCGGGAAGCGAGACGCTAAACCATTTTGGTACAGAAGAGAACGATAATCTTATTGTCATACCTCGTAATTACATCCCACATCTAAAAAGTATTCGTGAAGCGGGAAGATATGGCTCTATGGGCGCTGCAGAAGCTATAGAATACCTTGATGGCCTGTTAAGGAAAATATCATCCAACACAAGGTTTAATGAGGAAGGAGCAGATCATAGTACATACTCATATTCGCAAGTTTATTCTCTTTCAGAAAACCTTGGGGTGCAGTTTGTAGATTTTCCTGGAAGACAGTCTTTGGATGATGTTATTGACGAGACTCTCGATTTTGCGAGGATAAAGCATGGAGAGGAGCCAGAACTGGTTACTCAAGATGAGGATCAAAGGTCCAGACAGCTAGTAAAGAATAATAAAGTAAATGTACCTGAATTTCTTTCTGAAGGTAACAGGAATTATTCAAGGTCAATCCTTACATTAGACGAAGGAATATCAGAAATTGCTCTTCCCATCCTCTATAGTAGCAAGGATCATAGCATGCCTGTAGAAGAGCTTAGAAATATAGTATTTGGGAACCGCAAGGTACATCCTAGCCAGGATTTTATTCCTAGACAATTTTTCTGTTTTGAAGCGGGTGACAGTCAGGTGTATGCAAGAACAGTAGGTGATGTTAAGAGGACTAGCGAAGGATTCATTATGGGTATTGACAATCCCAAAGTAAGGTTACTATCTGATAATGAGCATGATTTTGATAAGTATAGTGTTCTTGGGATTAAGCCTAAAGATATGAACCAGTATCTTGCAATGCATGACATACTGTTGAATCCTGACGTGACGCTTGCTTTTATTGTTGGCAGTCAAGGCTCAGGCAAGTCTTTGGTAATATATGCTACTGCAGTTAGTCAAATGCTCGGAAGGAAGGAAAAGAAACTAGACAATCTTAAGAGAGGAAGCTTAAAATATAGGGATGCTAATAGGCTTGACTTGGATGAACTCATAATTATTAAGCCTACCAATCCTATGGGAGGATCTGATAGAGATCCAGGTATACTGCCTGGAGGAATATGGCCTAAGATATACCATACTTATTCCAGTTTTATTGACACTCATACCAGTATACCGGATCTTAAAATAGTTCCTTTTGAAGAGATGCTATTGCACCCCAGGTTTGCTACTGAGTTTGGAGATCAAAGATTTATCAATAATATTAATGGCATGAGCCTTCCTGACAAGCCATTAATAAGAGCCATACATTGTGCCCATCTTAGGGGGAGGACTTTTCCTAATGCTATATACTGGATTGACGAGCCCCAGAACTTTAATCCTTATGAGGTAAGGACAATTATTGAGAGGGCCGGGCGCAATACCAAAATAATACTCTCAGGAGATAATATGCAAATAGACAATAAGTATTGCAAGAAGCCTTATGGAATTGACGGGCTTACTTCGGCCTTGTCACATTATATTACGGAGCCTTTTGCAGGATTCATGTTCTTGGAAGGCAATTATAGGCATCAGGCATCATTAAGCTCTCTTAGTTGGAGAGTATCAAACTAGGATGCAATCATAACTTTTAATGTTCCTTGTCTTGATGCAACCTCTAATAGTTTGCCCATCTTGTTCTTCTTGCTTATCTTTAGAGTAGCGTCCTTTGATAATTGTCCTGACATTAGGTAGTCTCCTTCCAGGTATAAGTCTAGTTGCTTGTTCTTATGCTTTTTTGGGAAGTGGAATACTATTTGTGTTTTGGTACTGCTGGTCTCATAGTCTATAGTATCCTCTATAATATCATCTTTCTTTTCTAATAATTCTTTCACGTCTATACGTATTCCGAGCTCCTTTTCTATCCTCTGAATATTAGTTCCTTGTTTTCCTATAATAGACGATATTACATTGTCAGGAGCATATACTATTGCTTTGCCTGTTGATTCCATTCTAACATCTATTAGTGGACTATATACTTTGAAATAGTCTTTTATGCTGCTGGCTGCCAGTCTTAAATGGCCTGGCTGCTTATTATCCTTTAGTTTAGATAATGGAACTACTACTGTTTCTTCACCATAACTATAGAGTTCGTATTCTGCTGTTCCCGTCTCGAAATCGGTTACTACTACTATAGGTCTTGCTAAGTCCTCTTCTGTCATTCCTGCAGGCACTTTTACTGTCATTTCTAACGACAATACCTTAAATGGCTTACCGTTCTTTATGAATACTACAGTGTCTATTATTTGTGGTATCATCCCTAATTCTACTCTTCCCACAAACCTTTGTATTGCGTCTATAGGATTAGTAGCGTGTATTACTCCTGCAAGTCCTATTCCAGATAATCTTAGGTCTGCGAATAAAGCAAAATCCTTGGTGTTTCTCATCTCATCAAACAATGTATAGTCAGGCCTTGACAATAATAGTACGTCATGTACCTCTTCCATAGTACCATGACTTATCGCATATTGTGTTACACTGTCAGGCAAGACTAGGTCTCTTGGCGCTTCTATAGTCTTTACTATCTTTCCTTTCTTGGAGTAATGTTCTGCAAGCGCTTGTGCAAATGTGCTTTTACCCATTCCAGGGCTTCCTGCTATTAGTATTCCTTCAGCGACCTCTGATAGTCTAGAATAAAGCTTTTCTGTAAGATTATAGTCTTCTAGTGCTAGTCTAGCCACAGGTCTTACTGCTGTTATTTCCCATCCGTCACTGAAAGGAGGCCTTGTAATGACTATCCTATAGTTTCCTAGTTGTACTATAGTACTGCCTCTCCTTTCTATTTCTATAAAAGCGTCTTTGAGGTGACTTGCCTGTTCTATTATGTCAGTGTATATCTCCTTGACTTCTTCCCTGCTTAGAATACTATCTGATAGTCTTATGAACTCCCATTCTCCCGGTCTTCCCTTCTTTGCTGTAGGCTCTACAGACTCTCTTAGATGTACACTCATAGTGTGTTCGTCAAAATATTGTTCTAATAGTAATTCGGGCTTATGGGTTTCCTGACTAACATATTCTGATCTTATTCCCTTGGCTAGTGCTACTTCGTATTGTACCTTGTCTGATGTCATGAAGAGCGCATCCTCATCATATGCAGCCTGTCTTATCATGGCATCTATTTCTCCTGAACCCGCATGTCTTATCTGGTTGCCGTGCGGCCTTAGTCCTGTGAATTCCAAAGAGTAAGAATGGTCTTTTTTCATATCCTGTAATTTCTTTATTTCTTCTAATCCTAGTATTCCCTGAGTTTTGTTAGTGTTAGCCTGGTGTTCCAGCTCTGCTATAGTAGCCTCGTGTATTACTATTCTTTTGATATGCTTGTCATTAGACATTATCATTCTTGAAAGCACTCCTGATACTATTATGCTAGTATCGGGCACTATAACATCATATTCTTTTGCCATAATATCATCCTCTCCATCCTATTATTTATTGGTTTGCATTATGATACTGCGAAATCTTTTAAAAGGATTGGTGTTCCTCAAGGCATTGTGGGCTCATAGCTCAGCCTGGTCAGAGCGAACGGCTCTTAACCGTTAGGTCGGGGGTTCAAATCCCTCTGAGCCCGCATTATTACTTGTTTTTAGGAGTTATAAGGCCTATTAGCCTCCTGTTTAGTACATCGAGGTATACTTCATTTAGTTCATCTATGCTACACTTAGGCTCGCCATACCACCATTCATCGCCTTGCATACAATCAATTTCTGCTTCTCCCATTACGCTTTTTCTATAATCCTTATCCAATTTCGAGGCTAACGCCCTATAATAATCGGTTGAATAACCAAACATGGTATGTGTTTCATATATATCCACAGTACCGAATCTATGAAGAATTTCATGAATGATCGTTTTATGCCCTCCGGCAGGAATATAATAACCCGTTTGCATATTCTTATATTCAGAACAATCTACGATATATGGCCTATATAAACCATTTTCTGCAAAATCTAACGAAGCCCATCCTAGTATATGTCCACTGGCCGAATGACATAAATGATAGTTATCTCGTTCTGACTCAAGGTGTATAGGACCTAGTTTTCCATAGATCAAGACTATCTCGTCATAATCTTCTTTTTTGATATCATATTTATTCGAAATTTCACTTCTTAAAAGATTAATATTCGTCCAGAAGGTATCTGCATACAATGCTTTTGTTTCATCACATATGCCTTTGAGATCATATTTTGCTATGCCAGGTTCCGGATTTAAACATTCGCCACTATAACTATCACATATGAAGGGTTGATTACACCCACATGTTTCACAATCAGCTACTGACTCACCTGTTTTTCCATTGCAACGAAAAGGCCTATAATCCGAATTTTCAAAACATGCACCATGGCTTACAGTTTCATCAACAAAAGTACATGTTTCTGTACCAAATTCTATTTCCGTTCTTTTGACTTTTTCTAATATGCAGTTTTGGCATGAATCATGCAGTTGAACATCTGTTGCTTCAAAGCTTGTGCCACCCGCAATAGCAAAATCACTTTGAGGATATTTAATATAGTGTTTTTCCCCTAAAATAGTATATTCTGCTGCAAGTATTGCAGGATTCCAGCACATTAGGTCTGTCTGGTGAGAGCCTATAATCTCGTATGAAAATTCTATTTTATTATCGGTTAATTCTTTTATGTAACTGTTAACCCTATTAAACACTGGTTCTAAATCCTGCTTCCAGTCCTTATTATAGTTGTATTGATCTGTATGAACATATACTACGCCGACATTGTAACTAGTATCCCTTAATCTACAAGTATTGTCTTCGCAATAATGAAAGTTTGTCTCGCTGTAACCTAATAAGCAGTCACTATCAGTAATGCAAGTCCGATAATGCTGTCCTGAAAAATGGAAAAAGTTATTCAGCCTAAAAATAGTTCCTTGACCATTATTAAAGCGTACATGAACCTTGTAAGCCATTTCATCGTATTGGTCTAGGTTTATTGATGCCTGCCATACCTCATAATCGCTTGACGGATACAATTCCACTGTATTTCTCTGGTTGTTTGGAGATTCTATTTCTATTACAAGATTAGATAGTTTAGTAGAATCACATAGGGTTTTTTGCATCGTTGAATCAATGCATTCTATGCGTATTGTGGCCATGCTATTTCTTTGGTCAACAATATTAATACCATAGTCGATAAAATAAAAGAAAAAATGGTCTGGTACTTGGACAGCCATCTGACTCATAAGCTGATCATTATTCTCTTGGCTTGTGATTCTTGCTTTAATATTATGTGTTCCAGCGTCAAATGACCATGCCAATTCTTCTGATTTTCCTATGATTATGCCATTATGATACCATTCAATTATTTCATCGTTTTGCAGGCTTCGACTAATGCTTAATATCACTTCTTGGTGCCTTGAAGGATTCTCATTGCTGATAACTATGCTGTATGGTTCAATGCCAGGAAAAGGATTCCAAATAACGCATGAAGACAGTAACAAAGATGTCATTAAGGCCATTATTATAATTGTATGTTTCATGACCAAATCTTACTTAACACTGTATTTAAAAGTATGTTTATAATAACTCATACCATATCATCTCAAACCATAATAATAATACAATGAGTACACAAAAGCGTGATTATATGTTATATAAGGCTGGTCAGAGCGAACGGCTCTTAACCGTTAGGTCGGGGGTTCAAATCCCTCTGAGCCCGCATTATAACCAAATATTTATAAAAGAACGTCAAACAAGTTGATTATGCTACTATTATTTGTAATCGGTTTGTGCTTAGGTATAATGTTTGCAATAGCATTAGCTATAAAAAAGGATTTCTTTACGAAAAAATCATTGTTTGAAGCACTTATTCCCGCTCTCATATTATCTATGATTGTTGGTTATGGATTATTGGATGAATATCAATCAACTACATTTGAAAACTGGGTTACCAACGTTTTCTCTGTTTTGGTATTCATGCTAATATTAGCTTATATACTAGCTTTTACTGGGAAAATGAGGTTAGGCATAACTCGATTTCAATTTCTTGTTGGAATAACCATGTTTACAGCATATCTACTTTATAGAAATACTGATATGTCTATACAAAATATATTTAGTTTGCCTTACATTATGCTTATAGCAATATTAGTGGCATATATTATCATAACCTCAATAGTTACACCTAACAATATTAAAAATCGCAAAAGATGGGCTTTCTTTAACTTAATTATCTTCACTGCTCTTATATTCTATATTGTTTTTCCTTTTATTTTTTCGTATGAGATAGTAGAAGACAGACCTTTAAGCGTATTAGTAAATGGTTTTCTTGCTAGTTTTTTTCTGTTTGTTCCTGTACAATCTTATTGGTTAATTACATCATCGATAAGCGGTAGATCTGATTGGGAAAAGAAGCTTTCTAAAAATATACTATCCTTATTAGAGGAAGACTATTATAAAAAAGGCGTCTCTTCTTCAGTAGCGCTAGTATTTCTGTTTGTATCTTTAATTCTTTTTTTGGGAGGACTCTATTATGGGTTAAATCCGTTTAGTGTTAGCATGGGTATCATTGCTATTGCGAGAATATCTGAGGAAACTGTATCTTCTTTCACCCACTAGCTTTAAATAGTAGGATTATGGTCTTACGGATTATGAAAAGCAAAGAATTGGACTTGTCTAAATCACAATACTGGGCTGACCAGACTGCTAGGAGGGTTGTTTCTGAATGGGGCGCTGTGGAGCGTTATTATATTGAAGCAGGGATTACTCCTTCGGGTGTTGTTCATATCGGCAATTTTAGGGAGGTTATCACTAACGATATTATTAAGAGGTCGTTAGAGGATATGGGACACAAGGTAACATTTCTTTATGTCTGGGATGATTATGACAGGTTCAGAAAAGTTCCTCAAGGCTATCCTAATAGCGAGTTGCTCAATGATTGTATTGGAATGCCTATATCCGATGTTCCTGATACTCTAGGAGAGTATTCTAGTTATGCTGAGAGGAACCAGAAAGAATTTGAGGATTCCCTTCCAAAAGTTGGTATAGAACCCGAGTTTGTATACCAGTCTAAGAGGTATAAGGACTGTTATTTTAAGGAAGAAATCAAGCATGCCATAAACAACAAGGAAATTATTAGGAGCATTCTTGACAAGCATAGGAAAGAGCCATTGTCTGACGACTGGTATCCTGTAAGTGTTTATTGCAGGGATTGCATGAAAGACTTTGTCAAAATCATTGCTTTTGACGGCAATTATGTTGTTGATGTACATTGTAATACTTGTGATAATGATTATGCTATAGACTTTTCTATGGAAGGACTTGTAAGCCTGAAATGGCGTACTGACTGGCCTATGAGATGGTATAAGTATAATATTCATTTCGAGCCCGGAGGAAAAGAGCACAGCACTGTAGGCGGGAGCTATGATACTGCTAAGGAAATAGTAAAAGAGGTTTGGAACAGAAATCCACCATCATACCTAAAATACGATTATCTTACTCTTAAAGGACTTGGAGGAAAAATTTCGAGTAGTAAGGGCAATGTGATTAAGCTCCACGACGTACTGCATGTCTATACTCCTGAATTAGTTAGGTTCTTGTTTGCAGGGACTCGTCCGGGTTCAGAGTTTTCTATTCCTTTTGACGATAACGTGATTAAGACTTATGAGGATTTTGATGCATTGGAAAGAATATATTATGGGAAGAAAACAGTTACTGATAAGGAATATGCTAATGCTGTTAGGATATATGAGATGACTATTCCTTCAAAGGATGATATTAGTGATGTAATGCCGTTACAGCCTTCTTTTAGGCAGCTTGCAATGCTATCCCAAATTTATGAACTTAACGAAGAGTCTATACTAAGGCATTTCGATGTCACAAATGATAATGACAAGAAGAGGGTTATAGAAAGGGCTGAATGCGCTTATTACTGGTCTAGAAATCACGCTCCTAGTTCATGGGTTTATACCAAGAACGAGACTGTTCCTACAGAATTGGTTATTGATGAACAAACCAAAAAAGCGTTCATGATAATCTCTGAAGAGTTGCATGAAGGAATACTTGAAGAGGATACTGCCATTATAGTAAAGAATACTATTAGTAGTACAGGTGTTAGTCCCAGAGATTTTTTTAGGACTGCTTACTTATTGTTGCTTAACAATGAAAAGGGTCCTAGACTATCCCAGATACTATCCAGTTTTCCATTGTATTCTAAGAGTCTTATGAGAGACGCTGCAAAATGACGCTTTATTTAGGAATCATTATTGGATTATTGGTGGGCATTATTATTATGGCTTTAATATTAAGGATGATAGTCAACAGAATGGAATATGGTCTACAAAAACAGTATAATAGCAGGATAGATGATATTTTGAGGTCGCAGAATGAATTGCACGAGTCTAGCATCGGATTATTGCATAATGAGTATAGCATGAAAGAGCAGGCTATCAGGAAGGACTCGAGCAATAAGAGCAGGAGCGTCAGGATAGGGAATACTGTAGAAAAGATTATACCTGTTTCTGGAATGATAGGATATGATCCTGAGGATATGGTGTTTATAGGACGGCCTGTCGATTATATAGTATTTGAAGGGATGAGAGATGATAATATTAAGAATATTGTATTATTGGAGGTTAAGACGGGCTCTTCAGTTCTTAGCAAGAGGGAAAAACAGGTTAGGGAGTGCATTATGAATAATAAAACTGTTTTCAAAGAGGTTAGGATTGACAATAAATGATTATTTCTTTTCTTCCTCATCGTCTTCTGCTTTTTCTTCATCATTCTCATCTATTTTCTCATCTTCATCTTCCGCATCATCTTCTAGCTCTTCATCCAGTTCTTCTTCGAGCTCGTCTTCCATTTCATCTTCGATATCGGCTTCCAGGTCTTCTTCTAATCCTTCTGATTCGTCTTCTTCTGACTCTTCATTTTCTTTTCTGAGCTCTCTTTTCATCTTTTTGGTGAGCTTTGTTATCTTCTTTACACTACTGCCTTTAGTTCCTATTGATTCAAGGTTTACAGGCTTCCCTGACTTTACAGTCTCTATAACCCTTAGCTCCACGCTCTTTATGGGCGCGTATGAAGACAGTTTTTTCTTTAGCTCTTTTTGCATGCTCCCTGATATTACTGATCCTAGTATTTCGTGTTGCTGGAGTTCTGCTATCTTTTCTGCAAAGTATTGTATGCTTGCCTTTCTTATCTCGCTTCTTAATGGTGTTGACAGCCTATTCCTTGCTATTATCATGGGCTTGACCCTTACTAGCTTATCATCTTGTGTCTTTGCTATAAAGCTGGAGTCTATTCTGGTAGTTCTTCGTCTTATTATCCTTTTTAGGAATGTTGGGCTCATCTGGTAATGCTTCCATACTGCCATTCCCTTATCTCCTTCAAGCTTTTCTACCTCGTATGTTAGGGTTATCTGCTGCATCCTGATATTGTTTGTTAAGTCCATCAGGTTGACTTTCATCTTCCTTCCGACCACTTTTTGAGGGTCATCAAGCAGTATTTCTCCTAGCTTGTTCTGGAAGTATCCTTGTGCCTGTATCTCATACCACTTTTTCTTTACTGTCTTTACAGTCTGTTTTTTCTGCTTTCCTTTAGCCATAATATTCACCTTAATATACCGTTAGCTATCGTCTTTGCCCACTCTTCCGCGGGGCGACGGCTACGGGAGAACATTAGAAGGCTCAAAGAACTGTTTATAAACATTTTGGAATAGTTTTTGGAGCTTATGCGCACATTATTGAATATGTGAAACGAAAATAACCACTTATTACTACAAATCAAGGTTCTGTACTTCTAGAGCATGTGTCTCTATGAATGCCCGTCTTGGCTCTACTTCCATTCCCATTAGCGTAGTAAATAGCTTGTCTGCTAGCATAGCATCCTCTATGGTAACCTGCAATAGGCTTCTTTCTTTAGGATCCATAGTAGTCTCCCATAGCTGTTGGGGATTCATCTCTCCTAGTCCCTTATACCTTTGTATTCCACTGTTCTCCATACCCTCATTGGAAAGAATATGTTTTAATTCCTCATCAGTATGGGCGTAGTATGATTTTCGTCCTTTCTGTACTTTGTATAGTGGGGGCTGCGCTATGTATACGTATCCTGCTTCTATTAGTTCTCTCATGTACCTGAAGAAGAATGTCAATAGCAGTGTTCTTATATGCGCTCCGTCAACATCAGCATCTGTCATTACTATAATTTTGCCATACCTAATCTTTTCTATGTTAAAATCTTCTCCTATGGATGTTCCTATAGCTGTTATTAGTGATTGTATCTCCTTGTTCTTTATTGCCTTGCTTAGATGGCTCTTTTCTACATTGAGTATTTTTCCTCTTAATGGCAGTATGGCCTGAAATTCTCTGTCACGGGCTTGCTTTGCACTATTATGAACAAATATTCCTGATGCTAATGCAAAATTGTGCGTTCCTGGAACTTCTATATCATATACATCCATACGTTTATTCTCATCAATGATCCTTACTATCTTATGATTATAATTTAATATTGCTCTTTTCATATCTGTCTCATTTCCTTCAAAGAACCTGTCTATAAATGTATCATATTTAAGTATAGTACTATTCTGAATGTTCTTTCTAGCTGTTTCAAAGCTGTTAACACTTATTGATCCTGTAGCCTCATAAATCGCTCTCATAAGGCTTAATGTCTCTCTTTTATAGGTCTCATTATACGATTGCATTCTCTTTTGTCTAAATTCTTGAGTCCATTGTTGTTTCGTTTTTTCCTTTCTCCATTCTAATAATTCCTTGTTCTCCCATTGTTTCTTAGCCATAACCGACAGCCTTTTTCTTGCACGACTATTGCTTTTAAAATACTCTTTTGTAATTATTGATTGTTTTTTCCTGTTACCTTCATTACTCCAATATTCTTTCTGTACCCTATTTAATAGCGCATTATTCTTAATCCTATATGCCTCATTGCCATAATAATATTTTAGGAATGCGTTTCTCATAAAGATCTTATAATGCTCATCCTTCCATTGCTCAGTAGATCTTCGACTTATAATTTCAGACTGTTCTAACATCTTTTTTCTCATCTTTTCCCTGTATTGTTGTGTACTTCTTGTATTTCTGCTCTTTCTTTTTGATTCAACAGTGTGTAGTGTTCGTTTAGCATGTTCACTATGCAATCTCATATGCTCTTCTCTTGACAATCTAGTTATATTGGTAGGATTATTATTGTGTTTGTTAAAATTTATATGATGCCTTTGCGCACCTTTCGTGATATCATAAATGCCTGTACTGATATTGTATTCATCTGAAATCAAGTGGGTAAATATCCATCGTAATTCACTATTGTCGTATACCATCTCATAATCTTCTATAGTGATTCTTTTTCCTAATCTAGATTTCTGTTTGTATAGTGGCATTAATGAATCATTGGGTGTTAGGGATGATGCTTTCTTGTATTCTCCACTCCTAAGCATAAACATATGGTCAGGAGTGCATATTATTTCTTGGTCATTGTCTAATATCAGTTTTATTACTCTTGCATTCTTTTTGGTCATTCGAGGGTGTTTTATTTCTCCTACACTGATTCTCCCATCCCTTATAGTATAGCAGTAATGTTGTATACCCCTATTTTGTTCTTCTATGATTTGCTTAAAACTAATATTTCTGCCATCCAATAGTGCTATAAGAGTATCTCCTGAAAAACATCCCCCTGCACTGTCTCCTTCCACAATGTATATTTCTGCTTTCTGCTTGTTTTTTGTACTGCAGTCTGCCAGTTTTCCTGGCAGGGTAGAGCTTTCCAGTACGCTTTTTCTTCTTACTAGGTCTCTTGCTTTTGCTGCTGCTTCCCTTGCTCTTGCGCTCTGCAGGCATTTTTCTATAATCCTTTTTGCTATCTGGGGCTGCTCATCGAATATCTGTGACAGTTTGTTGAATGTTATCTTATCTACTGCTCCTTTAACCTCGCTATTGCCAAGCTTGGTTTTGGTCTGTCCTTCAAACTGGGGTTCTGCTATTTTAATGCTTATTACTGCTGTTAGGCCTTCTCTAACATCATTTCCTGACAGCTGACCATTCTTTGCCTCTTTTGCCATGTTTTTCTGCAAATAATTATTCAACGCCCTAGTAATTGCACTCTTAAATCCTGTAAGGTGAGTGCCTCCTTCCATAGTGTTAATATTGTTGACAAAACTATGGATGTTCTCAGAGTATGAATGGTTGTACTGGAGTGCAATGTCTGCTATTATGTCTTCTTGCTCTGTCATTATCCTGATAGTGTCATGCAATGGCTGTTTTCCTTCGTTAATGTATTCTACAAATTTTTGTATTCCTCCTTCGTACATGTATTCTTCTTTTCTTTGTGTCCTATCATCATCTAGTATTATTCTAAGTCCTGAGTTTAGGAACGCCAGTTCTCTTAGCCTTGCTGAGAGTATGTCATAGTCATATTCTGTCTCAGTAAATATTATGCTGTCTGGCTTGAACCATATCATGGTTCCCATCTTATTATTGTCTATGCTCTTTTTTGTCAGCTCTCCTACCGCGTCTCCTCTAGAAAATCTTTGGACGTATTCTGTGCCTTCCCTCCATACTGTAGCTATAAAGTCTTCTGATAGGGCGTTTACTACGCTTACTCCTACTCCGTGCAATCCTCCTGATACTTTGTAGCTGCTCTTAGAGAATTTTCCTCCTGCATGAAGCTTTGTCAGTACTATTTGGAGTGCTGATAGGCCATATTCGGGCATTATGTCTGTTGGTATTCCCCTACCATTGTCTACTACTGTTATGCTATTATCCTTGTGTATAGTTACTGTTATAGTATCACAGTATCCTGCGAGGGCTTCATCTACTGAATTGTCTACTACTTCATATACGAGATGGTGGAGTCCTCTGCTGCTAGTGCTTCCTATGTACATTCCAGGCCTTTTTCTTACCGCACTAAGCCCTTCTAGTACTTGTATACTGCTTGAATCATATCCGTTTCCGTTCTCTTTTTCTTCCATTATTGTCCCCTAATTATCATGAGTATTATCAGAATAATACAAGCATTGAGATTCTTTTATATATGTATCGGTAAGAAAGGTTCTGTAGTAAAAGTGTGCGACAGCCGTCAGCTGGAGCAAGAACAAATGTTCTTGCTTGACGCTGATGTGCCGGGGGATGCCCCCTACGGGGTGGCGCATAGCACACCTTTACAGATGCTCCCTACAGAGTCAGTAAGAAATAGAATAATGGTTTATAACGGTTTTAGTCCCCTATCTCCCAGTAATCCTGCTCTTCGTATTTATGCTTGTAGCCTATTACGAAAGCGCTTTCTGCCGTGGTTATCTGGTCATTCTCCAATTCTAGTTCCAGCAGTTCTTCGTTGTCCTCATAATACTCTTCATCGTCATATAGGTCTTCGTCTCTCATAATGCCAGCACCCCCAATAGCATAGTAGTATTCATAGAATATAGAAGTTATGTATATACCCTATCGATAGCTATATATACCTTTATATTTACCCCTGCTTATGGAATATAGGAAGATTATAGGCTTTGGCAAGAGCTCTTTTGTCGTTTCTGTACCCAAATCATGGATATCCAATAATAATCTTACTAAGGGCTCTACAGTAACAGTTTCTGCAGAAAATGATCATTTGCTTATATCAGCCAGTCCACTGTCAGAATCAAAGCCTGAAAACAAGACAATATCTATAGAGACTAAAGGAAAGAGCAATAAGTTCTTACAAAGAGAAATAATCAGTGCATACATCTCCGGATATGATACTATATGCATAGTAGGAGACAATCTTAGGGAGAAGAGGCGTTCTATTACTGATGCTTTCAAGAATCTTGTTGCTTTGGAAATAATCAGGCAGGATGACGAGATGATAGTTGCAAAGGACTTTTTGGACATTGAGGATATTAACCTTAAGGAGATTATTAGGAAGATTGACAATAATGTGAGAAGTATGATGATAGAGGTAATGGAAATGCTAAAAGCTCATGCTGCAAAACATCCGTCACAAGTAGAAGTAGATGAGAACCTTCTACAGGTTAGGGAGAGGGATGATAGCATAAACCGATTGTCATTCTTATGCTTCAGGTCAATAAAAGATCTTCTGTTGAATCCTTCTAAGACTAGGGAGAGCATGATAGACCTATTCAAGGCTTGGACTACTGTAATGTATCTTGAAAGGACTGGAGATGAGGTTAAGAGGCTTTACAGGAACTCCGTAGAGTTCAGGCTTTCCAAAAAAGAGTATGAACAAATTAATATGTACATATCTGACATGCTCGAACTATACAAGAACGTGATGAGAATATATCATGTTGAAGAGCAGTCCTTAAAGAAAACAAAGAATTATGAGATTGCAGAAAAATGCAGGGTGTTTCAGCAGAAAGCAAGGGAAAAGATTGCTACTGCTGACAAGAAGAGCGAGAGAACTATTGCTGTATATGAGAGGATAAGCAACATAGTATCATACTTTGAAGAAATCTTAAGGCTTACTTATGATTTTCTGTAATGATTATTGTTCTTTCCAAAGCCTGTCATTTACATGATGCAGGCTTAATGCCACTTTTCCCTTGTCCATCGACATAATAGTAGTACTGTCATATAATGCTTTCATTACTGCTATTGGTACTTTGTTATTTTCGTCCCGTACTATTATTATGCTGCCTTCCGCAAATTCTTCTGTATTGGTTATTCCCGGCCTTAGTAGGCTGGCTCCGTTTATTATGTGCGGGACTGCAGGCATGTCTACTATTATGCTTGGCATTCTAGTATAGTCGTGCTGCTTGTATCGCAATAAGGGTATTATATCATCTCCTGTCAAAGCCATAAAAGGCTCTCCGTCAATATAGTATACTCCTTTCTTGTCATCATACTGTACAGTTTCCTTATCTCCTATAACCACTGTATTAATTTTTGCTGATAATTCCTGTTTTTCTTTTTTTGATATTGTCCTTCTCATTTCTTCTTACCTTTTACAGGTTTTTTTGTTACAGTCTTGGTTTCTTTGGCTATGTCTATACCCATTTTCTTTAGTTCACCAATATGATGGTGCATAAGCTGTTCTACTATGTCAAGTATTCTTTTCAGTTCTGTTCTTTCCTTGGCAAGTGTTGTCAATGCTCCCTTGTGGTATCCTATTTCCTCGTCATTCTTTCCCATTATATCATCTCCTTAATTTTTTATGTGGCTCTCTTCTTCCATTCCACTTCTAATATGCTGTTAATATCATCCCTTGTTATATGTACTGCTTGTGCATATGGCATTACTGCCCGTATGACTTGTCTGTTCGCATATTCTTCCAATGCGATGTTAGCATCTTCTATCTCTTTGCTTGTGAAGGGTATTAGTGCATCCAATTCATCGTTTGATCTTACAATAATATATGGGAGTCTTGTTCTTGGAATAATGGAATAACCTCTTTTTTCAAGCTTCTTTCCTGCCTTTACGAATAATGTTTCTCTCTCATACTTGTCTAACGGCTGGTATATTGTAGTAAATATGATTAGCGTTGTGGGATCATACTTTTTCTGGTACAACTCAGATATTACATCTTTTATCATTCCTAGGGCTTTTTCTTTGTTTCTTGTCTCTATGATCCTCTGTATGACCAAGTCTCTCGCATTGGATGCATAGCTGCAAAAACCTGCCCCTTCCTTTAGTCTGCCAGGATGCCTTATCTCATAATCATCTGTCATATATGCTGCTTTTAATACTTGTTTGTCATCTTTTACTAGTACGCTTCCCTTGGTATCCAATTGTATTAGCAACATGCTTGTCCCTATGACTTCCTTGATTATGCTCTGAGTCCTCTCATGATTATAATGCTTTGATTCTATGAACATTGTCTTGTCTATTATTGCTCCTAATCCAACATTATCATCTCTCATGTTAGCCGTGATTTTTCTTAGCTTCTGTTCTGCCTCTCTTATCCCATGAGGAAAATATAGCGGGTTGCTTCTCGACTGTAATGCCTTTTCATATCCTTGTATGAGAAATGAGATGCACGCAGCTTTTGCGTATAGGGGTGTGGTTATGGTGGCATTCATCTTCTTTCTATGCCCGTCGTACTTGTTGTATAGTTCTATTAGCTCTTCCAGTATTATTTTCATCTGGGACTTATTCTGAGTGCAATACCATTCCCTGATATGATTCTCTTCAGGCATGCAGCACTTGCACTTGTATGTTTCTTTGCTGATATTATTTGTAGTATTAATTTCTGCGCATGCATGGGGCATCTCAATTATTAGGTCATGCACTAATGAGGCTTCATCAAACCATGCCTCTTCTCCCATTCCAGGATAGCTGTAATCTCCATCGTCTATTGCGGACTCTTCAGGATAATAATTGTTCTTAAGACATACAGTCTCATAATAGCTCTGAAAGCTCCTTCCACTACTGAATCTTGATACGTCAAACAATGATTCTGCCACCATTTTTGACAGTTCTGCTATGAAAGGATATAATGATGTTGCAGCGTCTCTTACAAGTTTGGTATAGGCCTGTTCTCTCTCTGTCTGACCGTTTGCTATTAACAGTCCTCCCCCTGCAGTTTCATGGTTCTGTTCCAACACTTGTTTTAAGTGCTCATACCCTTGTAGGAACTGTATGTTCTCTGCTATTATCTTAGTGTCTATATGTACGAATCCGTGTATGCTAATGCCATATCTTGAAGAGTATGGCAGTGAAAAATCGTCAGATATATTCAGTCTTGCTGATGGTTGTGTCTGCGCATAATTCTCTGCTCTTGATATCATCCTAGGATAAGATATTTTGTCGCTGTCATATCCTGCTATTATTGCTGGCTTGTATGATACTATGCTTCTTTTTGCCTTGTCTATCAGATCAATTTCTGATAACACATATATTGTCTTAGGATGCAGTCCTCTGCTCTTATCCCATGTTATTGTGCTAGAACCATCTTCTGTAGTGTAAGTAAAGCTTCTTATAGGCTCGTTATCGTATATGTAACTTGATACCATTGTAGATGTCTGAAGCGTGGTGCTCATTATCCTTGGACTTGTATAAGTCATTGTGTCCTGCTGTACTATGCTGCTTGTCTGGTATGTTTTTACTCTTGCATTCATAGGAAAGCTGGTGGCATCACACTTCCATAATGTGAGTGGGATTAGCTGTTTTTCTACATAATACTTTTTCTTTAGGGTTGTCTTGCTGAAAAGCTCCAGGAATCTTTCGGGCATTTCGCTTATTAGTCTCTTGCAATAAAAATAGTCTTCCACGCTGTCAAATGATGCTTTAGCAGCTACTATTCTGTTGCCCATTCTTTTAAATGCTTTTTCTTCAATATACACTTGCTTGTTCTTGTGCTGGTTCCATGTTGTTAGTATCCTGTCTCTTAGACTGTCATAAGGGACATCGTGAAATGGACTGGTTACTATTATGTATGGCTTGAACCCGTTGTCCTGTACTATTATGCTCTCATCTTCTATAGTTCTACTGTAGTGATATGCTATGCATTTGCCTGCATGGTCTCTTATTCTGGTGTCTATGCAGAACATCTCTATTATGGCCATACAGTGTGTTTTATTCTATTATTCTAATAGTTTGTGAGCAAAACGCCGGTTATTATACTATTTTGTATATTATGCAAAGGCATATTAATGGACCTGATTATTCTTATTTGTATGGCGAAAAAGAATAAGAATGATGATTTCCAGGCTATTCCCAGCATACCTGACAGCAAAATGATTATAGAACAGTGTTTTAAAACTATGAAGAAATCAAGATTAATGTTGAGGTCCAAAAAGTATTCGAGTCCTCATGCCAGGGAGAGGGCTATGGCAAAAGATTCTGTTAGGACATTCTCCAAAACTGCATATAATATGCTCAGCAACATATTATTAAGGTATCCTGACATTGATTCTTTTAGTATGGTTCATAAGAAGCTTATGGGCTTAGAATATGATAATGACACCGTAAAAAAATCGCTTGGAAGACTTAAAGGTTCATTGCCGCAGGTCAGGCGTTTTGAAAGGCAGTATATGGGCAAGATGAGAATGCACCTTGAAGAAAACGAGTATAATAAGCACAAGGATGCTGCTATAGCCAGAATATCGAGTACTATTGGAAAGCTGGATGATGCACTGTTATTGTTAGAGTCTTATAGGCGAACACTTAGGGAGCTTCCAATGATTAAGGATAGCATGCGCGTATGCGCTATAGCCGGCTTTCCAAATGTAGGGAAGAGTACACTGCTCTCAAAGCTTACTGATGCTAAGCCTGTAATTGACAGTTATCCTTTCACTACTAAAGGGCTTAACCTCGGCATACTCACTAATGGCTCTATTAGCATACAGCTTATAGACACTCCCGGAACTCTTGACAGGGATAATGCCAATATCATAGAGAGAAGAGCCCAGATTATTATGGAATATTCTGCTGACATAATAGTATTTGTTTATGATCCTATGTCGAATTATGGCATGGAAAAGCAGGTTAAGCTATACGATAGGATTGCTAATATGTCGAAAGGCAAAAAATTATTGTTCTTTGTTTCCAAAAGCGATATTGCCAATAATCCTATGGAAGGGCTGCCTTCAAGAATTGTTAGTATTGCAATTAAAGATCCTATAAGGGTAAGTGACGCTATTTTTCGGATGACAACCTAAATAGGAGTATTGCCATTATGGCATATGCTATTGCCGTTATCCATAGTCCTGGTATTATAAGGCGATATTTCTCTAATGCTATTCCTAAGAAGAATTGTATTTCACCGGGAGCATCAGTGATTGTATCCTCTATTTCAGTCCTCATCATGTTGGCTATGCTTGCAGTCAATGCAATATTGAATATTGCAAATAATACTAGTGGCACTATTGTTGCTATAGCAAGTTTTCTGAATGCCTTCCTAGCGTGGTTGTCATAAGCGTTTACCTCTAGAAGGATCCCCATGAGCATCATGCTTACTCCCATAAACAAATAGTAATTGCCGTATGGTACGGTAAAAACTCCGTATATTATGAGCGGAAAGGAAGAAAAGTATAGTATGAGTCCTAAACTCTTCACTATCATAAACCATATTATTTTTAGTATTCTCATCATTTACTCTTCTCGCTGAATGCCTGCTCTTATGATAGTATGATTACTACATCATAACACATCATTATTATTCATATAGAATGGTTTATTAAAGCTTTACTGTTGTTCCTGGACCTGGGCTGTTACTATGCTGTATTTGCCAGGCATTTTTTGTGTGGCTCTTTTTAGCGCTTTTCTTGCAAGCTCCAGATTGTTCTTTGTTGTTCCTATGAACATTATCTCTTGTCCTTCTCTTATCTGCGCTGCCACTCCTATAGGCTTGCCAAATGACATCTTCATACCAGTACTCAGCCTGTCCGCTCCTGCTCCTGAAGCAAGCGCGTTCTCTCTTAGGACATGGAATGGGAATATCTTTATTTTGTAATGGAATCCTGTTTTTCCTATCCTCTTTTCTAATAGTCTAATAGTGGTTAGCCTTGCTGATTCTATTGCTTCCTGCCTTATTTGTAGTCCTTGCTTTGATATTATGGATACTTTGTATGGGAATATTCTTGACTTTTCTCCCATATCAAACCTTATTATTTTGATATTAGGCTTTGTCCTTATGTAAGATTTCTGCTTGTACTTCGATATTCTGGTATAAGGCCTCTCTAATGTTCTGTAAGCCACGAATTTCCTTAGTCTTGCCATTCCCTGAAGGGAATATGATTTGTTTTTAAAGGTATCGAATGATTAATCATAATATTATAACCCCTTATATCAAAAAAACATTATATTTATAAACCAATAAGGGACAAAAGACATTATTGCAGAACGCTAATATGTAATAGTATATGTTGAGGTGTCATCATGAACAAGAAAGCCGCACTGGAAATGTCAGTACAATCCATAGTAATATTTGTTATCACTTTTATAGTGGTAGGACTGCTTATCGCTCTTATTGTGAGCATGTTTGAGACTATAGAGGACAATCTTGGAATTATTGAGACTCCCCCTCAAGTAACTCCTAGTGCCAATAAGCCTCTAGCCGTTGCAGGCGACAAACTGGTTTTACGTACTAACAGGGATACTACCTCGGTCTTTGGAGTCTATCTTTCAGCGCCCGTAGAGATGGGCAATATACTAACTGTGGAGATTGTACAGCAAGATACCAGCTCACCTCCTGTTTGGATTCCAGGAAATTGTACAGGTTTTGGTACTAATGCTACACTGGTTTTTGCATCGCGTTCAGAACCTGCACCTACTAATCTTAGTGCTGGACAAACGATGGGCATTAGAGGGCTTGTAAGAACCTCTTCCCCTCCAGGCACTTATACCTGTTTTATGAGGGTTCAAGACAGTAGGACACCAGCTAATGTAATTGCTTTTGGCTCTTTTCAATTGGAGATTAGGAATTAAGAGGGGTATATTATGGTCGTAAAAAAGAAGGCTTTAGGGCCTAAGAGGATGTTTACCAGAGATGAGGAGCACATGATACTAGTACGAGTAGTGGATAAGTTCTTGCTATTCGGATTCGCATTCCTGGGCCTTACCTGGTATTGGCTTGCTACAAAAGTATTGTATCTTACTCCTGTACAGCAAGCCGTAATGTTCGGTTCTCTTGGAATTTTTAGCGTACTCGTAATATTTACTTTGATTACTATGAATTATGAGTATAACAAGAAGTCAAGATAGGACTGATTATGTTGGATAGGAGAGGCGGATTGCAGTTAGGGCTTAATGCCATAGTATCTTTTATTATCAGCGTATTAATATTCGGCTTTGGCATCTATCTATTGGGAGTATTTATGGATGGTAGTATACTCCCCCCTCCTGATCGCTGTGCTAATGACCTTAATACAGGACTAATGCAAGGAAGAACTCTGGTAGTTTGTCCTACAACATTTTATATTACTGAATCCCAGATGAGACAAGGCTTTAGCGTTGCATATGCATACCAGAATATTGGTAATGTTGAAAGAACGCTTTTCTTTCATGTCAATACAACACATAATAATAATTTCACTAACCAACTCTCACCAATAGTCATTCCTGCTAATAGTGCAAGGCAAGGATTAGCTGTAATAGGACTAGAAGATGGAGTAAATGCTCCAGACATCAGTTATATTAGAGTAACATTATGTGAGGATTCTGATAATATAGACTATTGTATTCCTCAAGAAGAAATCATTACTATCAGAAAAAGATGATTAACAATAATTATAAAAAAAATGTTTTATCTCAGTCTTATTCTACTATCAGTCTGCCGTACATTCCCATCTCTCTATGTCTCATGTAACTGCAGTAATACTCGTATTCTCCTGTTTCTGTAGCTATAAATTCTATGGTCTCACTTTCTCCTGGTTGTAATAGGCTCGTCTGGGCTCCTTCCATTTCGTCTACTACCCAATCGTGCATTCCTTCAATATTGTCAAAGACTATTCTTACCCTATCTCCCCTGCCTACTATAATGTCAGGATTCTCTGTACCATCTTCGTCCATAAAATAGAACATGTGGCCTGTAAGTCTTATCTCGTGTACAATACCTGTTTCTGTAGGCTGATTGTTTACTAATATGTCATTCTGATTATTTGCTGTGGTATCCTGTCCGTTTGGCACTTCCTGCTGTGTGTCGTTCGCGCATGCTGCCAGCAATAATACTGACATTAATGCTATTGTTATTATCTTAATATTCATTGGATCACCTGTTAATGCTTTTCACGACGAACATCCAGATATATTATAAGTTTTATGATACTAATGCTCTGCTGAAAATATCCCAAAAAGTGTGCTATGCGCCACCCCGTAGGGGCCATCCCCCGGCGGCATCAGCGTCAAGCGTGAACGTTCGTTCCCGCTACAGCTGACGGCTGTCGCACACTTTTTATACGATGCCTATACTATACAAATCCTCTTATCATTTCTAGCAGTGCTTTCTTGCTGTCTTTAGCTAGTACTATTCCTGATGCTATTAGTATTCCTTTAGCGCCGAGAGACAATGATTTCTTGACGTCTTCAGCATTCTTTATTCCTGCGCCTACCAATAGTTTTATTCTGGGATTATTGTCTTTTACTGCCATTACGCTCTTTCTTATTATGTCAGGTTTAGCCGTGCTTACTGATATGTTTCCTGCTATTAGTTCTGGAGGCTCTACTGCTATAGCGTAAGGATTGTATTTTGATAATAGCGCTGCTTCCTTATGGTCTTTGGCACATAATACTATCTTGAATCTCTTCTTCTTAGCCATTTCTATAACCCTTGCTATTTCATTATGGTTCATCCTATGTTCTGAATGGTTCAGCAAACTTCCTTTAGCTCCTGATCTTATTGCCAGTTGTAATGGTAGGTACCCTGTATTCCTGTCAGCCTCTAGACCATCTATATGCTGGGCGTATGTCATACAATGCTTGGAGCATTCTTTAATGTCATAATGGCTCGGTGCTATTATTATGGGTATTTTGAACTCAGCGCTGTATTCTTTGCTAGCCCGTGCGAGTTCTATAGCGTTGTCTCCTGATGCTGTATCGTATGTTTTTAGGTTTATTATTATCATAGTGCCTCACAATGTTTATATATGATTGTTACATTGCATATAAATATATAAATATGGTGTATTAATCG
>JBLKOQ010000017.1:0-24658 GCA_047602885.1 Candidatus Woesearchaeota archaeon
GTATTATCCAAACAAGCAAGAGCTTGTCTGATATTGCTCTTACGAGCAATAACTATTCCGGACAGAGCTTGAAAATAAGAAAGTATTTAAATGAGGATTGAAAAAAGGTTATTATCATTAATAAATTCGCGAGGAATAAATTCGCGAGGAATATTCATGCCAAAAAAGAAGGTTGCAAAGGCTTCAAAACCAAAAAAGAAGACTCCTAACACGGCTAAAAAGAAGAGTCCAGCCAAGAAGGTCGCGGGAACTGCGAAGAGCAAGAAGGCAGGATCGAAAACTTCTAGGACAAGCAGTGTTAAGAACAAAAGAAATACTAATACTAGAGCTAAGAAGCCTGCCAGGAAGAGAACAGCGCCACGACTAGTATCCAAGAGACAAGAGCCTAGAAAGATGCCATCCCAGAAGACCAGTCCTATGAAGATGAATGATATCCCTAATACTACTGTAGCGTTACTAGCAGTACTAACGCTGGTATTTATGCTATGGAGTACTGCTGTATTCTATTCAGAGATTAGCTCAAAATCACCAAGCGCTCCAACTTTGGAGACAGCTGGAATTGTTGATCCAGGGGCTGACGTTAGGTTTAGGGTTAATCCTGAACCAAGATCTACTGCTGTCATAGGATTGACAATAATTGATGAGATAGAATACTATAATGAGAGCAGTAATGAATAATGACATGTTAAGGAGTATATGGAGGAGGATTGGTCAATGGAAAACATATCAAACAGGACAATAGCAGGATTGCTCATAGTTGCAATGGTAATAAGCCTTACAGGCACTTTCTTTAGCTTATCTAAGCTTGACGCCATCCAAAACGAAGGATTGCTGACAGGATTTGCTACGAATCCCAATGCAACAGCGGCATTAGAGATTACGGATCTTACAGCTATAGACTTCATAGTACAGGAGGTAGACTGGGGTCAAGGAACAGTAAACTCTACCGATAACCTGTTTTGTAATCTGACTACCGTGAACATGTCAGTAGCAGTGCATAGTAGTGCTTGCACAGATTTTAATGCACCTCAACCGATGCTTGTACTAAAGAATATAGGAAACCAAGTGGTAAGCGTTACACTGAACACAAATGCCACTCCCGAGGAATGGATAGGAGATTCTTCAGGGAACCTCTATTTCGAAGTATACGAAAATTTGTCGGGTTCTTGCACAGGAACTAGAGCAGGAGTAGACACAGTTCTTAGTACTGGAACAGAAAATCTCTGTACAGAATTCCTATTTGCATCAGGTTCAGACCAGCTTAATGTACCTATAAAAGTACAGGTCCCCTATAATGTTACAGGAGCAAAGAGTGTTCGGATCACCGCTACTGCTACAGCCGTATAATAATAAATTGTGAGGGTATGGAATTGAAGAGCAGTAAGATTGCTATAGTGTTGTCAGTATTTCTATTGCTTATCCTACTGCCCATACAATCTCAAGGTATAGGGGTTAGGAGTTGCGGTCCTTACTATCATGATTATGAGCCTTACAAAACTATAGACTTGTATTATGATGTTGTAAGTAGGGGGCCTTTTGAAATGAGCATAGAAGGACCCTTTGCAGACAATTATGACATCCAAACACACGGTAATATCGTTACAGGGAATATAGTATTGCCTCCAGGATTTGATACTCCTGGAACACATTTGAATGCTATAACATTCACCGAACTCGCTGAAGGTACTGGTATGGCAGTTGCAGTAGCAGCCATAAGATGCCCCGTATTCATATCATATCCTTATCCAGGAAAATACCTGATATTTGATGCGAGCATAGAGAATATTAACCTAAACGAGAAAGCCGAAGCCACAATAACAATAGAATCCAAAGGAGATGAGCCTGTAAGGAACGCAATACTAAGAATAGAAATAGGAAAAGACACTACTACTGACGTTGTTCATACAGAGTCATTCAATACCATAATGCCTTCCGAAAAGCTCACTAAGACTATAATGCTGTCTACAGAATTATTATCCCCTGGACTATACCAGATGAGAGCATATTTGTCATATGAGCAAGAATCATTAAACGTTACAAGAGGGCTCAGGGTAGGAAGCCTTGACATCAATATTCTAGACATCACCGATGAGATAAACCAGTCGCCTTTTACCAGGATAAGATTCCATCTAGAGAATAATTGGAATAATCCCGTAAGACATATCTATGTAGTCTACACTATAAATGATGCAGAAAACAATTATGGTCCTCAGAGAAGTCCAGGAATAGACTTGGCGCCTTTTGAAAGCCAGTGGGTTGAGAGCATAATAGAAACACCAGGCATAAGTCCTGGAATGCACTTTATAAATTATGAAGTATACTTTGAGGATAACAGGAAGGAAGGGACAAGCCAGCTGCGAGTCCATGAAGTAACCAGTGAATCCAACATAACCATACTCCTCATAGCAATAGGCTCTATAATGACAATGATCATAATAGTATCATTGCTAATCATAAAAACACTGGCTAAACGAAAAGACAATGCCCAAGGCAAGAAACCCAAATCTAAAAGGTATGCAAAATGAGGATTATACACGTTGTCATAGTGATCATAATAACCGCTTTATTAGCATTTCCAGTAGCATTATGGGTCTTCTCGCCTAAACCAATAGACGTTTTAGGACTAACAGTAACAGTCAAAGTTGATGAAATACCCGCTTTCCAGATTACTGACGAGCCGATATTAAGGATAGGGGCTATACCTCCTGGACTGAGTGGGAGGAGAGGATTCAATCTAACAAATGATTATGACCATCCAATAAGAGCGATAATATCATATAAAGGGCATCAATGGCTCTATCTTAGCGAGAGCAAACTGACTATAAGCCCTAATGAAACCAGGCACATACTGGTTCATGCAAGCATACCTTCCGATGCAGAGTATGGGGATTATGAGTGGCACTTAAACATAGCATTATACAAGCATGAATAGGATAACTCCCCTGATACTACATTATTCCTTGTTCTATAAATCCTGTCTAAAAAGAACATTTAAAAAACAGACGGGCATTAATAATGCCAGGGCGAGAATATTATGGGGAGTACAGTAGGAGAGCCAATGTACTTATTAGAGGATGAATGTCACAACATTAGTAGAAATATAAGAAGAGGTTATGGTGTTAATGAGACTCAATAATAATATACTGGCTGTCATAATAATAGTATTATTGATAGGCTCATTATCAATGAATCTTATAATAATCAATCAGGATATCATGACTCCTTCAGGGAAGAGCATAGCAACGCTTGACTTATGCATAAACCTACGACCAGTGCCGACATTTGAAAATTGCAGCACTGATCTATATGTGTATCAGCCTTTTCATTGTGTAGTAAACACTACAGATTATGCAGAATCGCAAAATCATGTATTTTTTGACAATTCTACATTGTTTACTGTAGGGTTTACAACAGGCATAATATCATTTACACCCCAATTTGAGGATATTGGTAATCATAGTGTGCTCATATTTGTTGATGACATGTCGGGATGCGAGAATTCCATGGGTATGGACATATGGTCATTCACAATACACGATCCTGGATTAAACGACAGCCTGCAGGTATGGCCTGAAAGCGACGAAATACCCATATACAAGTATCATCCGATAAGATTTTATGCTAACTACACAGACATGATGGACAATAACAGCATACAAGGAGCCAATTGCAGCATAGAGATCAATACTACGGGCCAGTATCAGACTCCTATAGACATGGTATACAATAACAATCTAAGTGTCTATACACATACAGCAGGCGGCGGATTTTTACAGGGGGACTATACGTTCAGAGTAACATGTGTTGGGACGGGTCAGGGCTATGGTATAATAAGAGAGGAAGGAAATTATACTATTACTAACAGGCCTCCATATGTATATGCTAACTTTCCTAACATTACCATAAGACAAGCCACAACATTATTCGGGTACAACCTCAATGATTATTTCAAAGATGAGGATCTTGACATACTAAGCTTTACCCATTTTCCCATACCAAACATTAATATAGAAATTAACCCTGGAGGAGACGTGACATTCAGGCCTGACCCATGGTTTTATGGCAATAGTACTACCTTCTTCACTGCGGATGATAGTTTTGACACTGCTCAAGGAAATACTTTTATCATTATTGTAGAACAAGCAATTGCAAGCCCTATTCCTCCAACTCCCAGTGGTGCTGGAGCAGGTCCTTCAGGAGTAGCAATGCCTCCTTGCATAGAAGACTGGGAATGCGCTGAATGGGGTGAATGCACTCCTCAAGGATATCAGTATAGGAGGTGCATTGACAATAATAGCTGCTATACTGTAGAAGATATGCCTGAACTAGTCCAAGAATGCCAGTATATAGGAACATGTTATGATGGAATAAAGAATTGTCATAGTGGTTCATGCGAGACGGGAGTGGATTGTGGAGGCCCTTGTGATCCTTGCCCAACATGTTTTGACGGGATACAAAACCAAGGGGAAGAAGGAGTGGATTGTGGAGGCCCTTGCCCTCCATGCAAACCAGAAGAGCCAAGAGTAGAAGAGCCAAGACCAATAATAACTATTACCGAAGAGACCAGGAGGAGAGGCCTAACAATACTATCCATACTATCCATACTAGGAGCACTATCCGTTATTATTTCGCTAATACTGCACAGGCAGGTAATGAAGAAACTAGCAGAACTGCCTTATCCTAAGTTTACAGGTTCAATATCACATGTATCCAGTGAAGCAAGGACAGTTATAGCAATAGAAATGGCAAGATCTGACAAACAGGCGACATACAAGCAGAAGGTTACCAAGTTGTCAACTGCTTTCCTAAAACTCATGAGAGTACACCTAGGTACAGAGGAGGAGATAACACTAGAACAGGCAAGAGATATGGCTAGAAATATCGGAGATCAGAAACTGGCATCCAGGATAATAGCACTTTCTGAAACACTTGAAGAAGCAGAGTACAAAAAGGAAGGCGAAGAGGATATAGAGAAGATAATAGATAATATCCTAGTAACTATTCATACCATGATACACACTAAGGTGCATCAAGAACAAATAGCAGAAGCAAAGAAGTCTCCGAGCAAACTCCAGCACAGCTTCATAAAAGCTCTACTGGACGTATCAGACAGTCTTATAAGAGAGAAGAGGATATACTCTGCAGCTATACTGGTAAGAGAATCATTAATATACTACAAGAGCATAAGACCTAGCAGGATGCTAAAAGAGAGAATGGAAGAAACTGTCAGAGAGATGAATAGTATGGTGCAAAAGGCGAGGGAGGAGAGCCATGGATAAGAGGATAACAATAGCAATAGTAACATGCATATTATTTATCGCCATGGCATTTGATGCTGCCGCCATAGAGTTTAGGCACAAGGATATAGGACCATTCCACTTGACACAAGGAGAGACATTTACTTATGATTTGAACGCTACAAACACTACTGACGGCAGCCAGATAGTAGAGGATGGGACAATCATAGGTTACACTACGGATGATCTAGCAGCAAAAATATCTTCTGAAAGCCTTTTTATATTAAACAGGACTACGGGTATGCTGACGTATATTCCCAGCAATAAGGATTCAAAAAGAAATATTAATATATTATTCTTATTGACGGATCCAACACTTGAAGAAGAGGTTTTTGAGTCATTATTCGTACTCTTTATTATCGAAAACGTCAATGATCCCCCTGAAATAATAAACCAGAGTCCGTACAACAGCACAACCAACTCATCCGAGAACACTACAGAGTTATTCATTGTTAATGTTACAGACCCTGACTTTTTCCACAACTCAGACAATTTGACTGTAGAATGGTATATTGACGGCAGCCTGAATCTCACTGAGGAAAACCTGTCCGCTCCAATATCACCTTTTATAGTATCATCATTATTGTCGGCAGACTTTGGGTTTTGCGATTCAGGCATAAGAAACATTACGGCAATAGCAAGAGACATTGAAGGCTTGGAAGACAGTTTCACATGGGAAGTCAATGTTAGCAATGTCAATAGGCCCGTCACTTTTGAAGGAATAATCCCTAATATATCATGGAATGAAGGAGTAACAGCCCAGAATCATACTCCTGGATGGGGGTTGTACGATTTTTTTATAGACCCTGATTATATAGAGTGCGAGGGAGAACAGCAAGAAATACTAGACTTTAGCTTTGAAGGACTAGAAAACATAACAGCTTTTGTTAATGAAACCACAGGAAACATAACATTCCAGAGCCCTCCTTACTGGAGAGGCGAAGAGAACGTTACCATAACAGCATACGACATTGATGGGAACGCCACATCCAATAATTTTACTATAACCGTACTAAGTTCAGGTTACCCTCCTAACATTACTGAAATAGGAGATAGGAATGCTGCTATAGGAGCACTATTCAGACTATTCGTAGAAGTAGAGGATCCTGACCTTCCTTTCGGAGACAATATAACTTACAGCGACAATAGCACTCTTTTTGACATAGTATGGTATAACATTACGGAAAACAAGAGCTACGGTCTTATAGAATTCGTCCCGAGCTGGGGAGATGAAGGACTATACAGCATACTTATAGAGGTTGAAGACTTATACAATTTCACTGACAACCAAACTTTCTTATTGAACATAAGTCCAAACAATCCGCCCATACTAGACAGTATAGCAAACCATAATACAACTCAAGACGTGTTCTTCCAACTCAATATATCCGCTTTTGATGCAGATGGGGACTTTCTTACGTTCTATGCAAACAGCAGCCTATTCGGGCTTCCCTACGATGAGGACAGGGAACTATATAAGTTGCATAACATTAACGATACGCACTCATTCCTAAATTTCACTCCCACTAACGAACAGGTAGGGAACTACTCTATAAGGTTTTATGTGTTTGACGTGCTAAACGCTACAGACACGCAGACCATAACACTACAAGTCATCAATGTCAATGATCCGCCGAGCTTCCTAGAACCGCTACCACAAGACCTCTATGCAAAGATAAACAATACTTTTGTTCATTTTGTCTATGCCACTGACCCCGACCTGATGCATGGGGACATCCTTTCTTATCAGTCTAATGACAGCATAGTAAATCTTACCAAGCTTAACAATGAAGAAGCCGTAATGATTTTTTATCCTACAGATGCTGATGAGGGAATAAGAAGTGTCAAGCTGAATGTTACTGATATTGAAGGGTTGTATGATGAATGGATATTCAACCTGCATATACTCCCGCCTCTACCCCCTACGCTTAATCCCATAGTAAATCTTACAGCTACAGAGAACGAAGAGTTCATAACAACCATTACTGCTTCAGACCCAAACCAGGATCCTCTGGTATTCAGTTTCAATAGCACATTATGGTCAGAGAATATGATAACAATAAATGATAGTGCAGTAATGATAAACGCTACTTATGAGAAAGAGCATGTCGGCAACCATACTATAAACGTGACTGTTACTGATATTGATGGGATGTCTGATAGCATGACGGTTGTATTTGAAATACTGGAAGTAGACAACCCTCCCGAAATAGTTCATCCAGGCAACATTACTTTTTTTGAAGGAATACTCAACAATGTAACGCTTACTATAATAGATTTGGAGGGTGATAATTGGACTATATCAAGCAATATGAGCGATCTGATAAACTTAAGCCAGATTAATCTTACTCATGCTAACATGACAAGCACTCCTACTTCAGCCCAGATAGGAATACACAGTGTGCTATTGACAGTAGTCCAAGAGGACGATCCATTGTTGAACAGCAGCATAATAGTTAACATTACTGTAATGCACCTTCCAAGAGCTCCAACTATAATACAGTCTAACCCCGATCCGAGCATTGTAATAGACACCGAAGAAGGCTCTATTATAAGTCTTAATGCGACTATACAAGACGACGATTTTGAGATAGAAGAGAATATAACAGCGGAATGGTTTTTTAACGGTTTGCTTGTGAAAGTTGAATACGTAGAAGAAAATAATCATACTATCAGATTGGACTATGATATTGGCTATTGTAGTGATGGGAACAGAACCATTACACTAAACCTGACAGACATGTACGGACTAAAGAACAGCACATCATGGAATCTCAGTATAGAAAATGTGAATAGAGTCCCTGAGTTTGGCATAAGAAGATATTATGCAGATACATTATCTGAAGGAATACTCTCAGGTATGGAGGAGGATTCTGGCTATGTAGTGCTAGAAGAGTTTGTAAACAATGGAAGCATAGAAAGTCCTCTATTGGACTTCGGCCAGTCTTTCAATAAGGCAAATGTTAACATAACATACAATTATATAGAAATATACGGGGAGAACATCACAGAATCTGATATATTAATAAGCATAAGAACAGGATCCAATACGAATCCTTCAAGTTGGACTATGAACTGGACCGACTATCAAATAGCAGGGGATACCATAATAATGGAAGAAGGCAACATTCCCAGAAGATACGCCAAGATAAGAATAATAGTAAACGATACTCAGGGTAATAATCCTAAAATAGAAGGCATAGGTTGGAAATATGAATTTGGAGTGCAGGTGCTAGAGGCAAGTTCAGTATATTCAAGCTGGGCAGCATTAGGAGATTTCTTTTTTGATCCTGACGATGAATGCGGAGTGCCCACACCTAAGATTCTAGGATTCGTAGGCAACCTGATAACACAAGTTCAAGTTGATAATACTGATGATATGATTGTAGACCTCCTAACAAATCCCACGCCAGGAACAGAAGTATGGTATTTCAATTTCAGCGATGGTATAGACAACACAACTAGTAACAACATAACATTTATTATTACCGAAAGCGAAATACCCCCTATTACCACACCAATACCTACTAGTGGTGGAGGAGGATCAACTACCACTATTACACAGCCGGTACCTGTGCCTGTGGATGTTGAACTACCAATACCTATAGACATGATATTTGCAGAGTCAGTAACAATATACGATAATGATACTATGACTATACCGATAACACTAACTAATACCCTGAATGATACGATATACGGTATAGAATTATACGCATTGTCAGACAATCCCAACATAACGTTCCTTTTCGGCCAGACATTTTTTGATGAGATACCTGAAGGGGAAAACAGAACAACAACTCTTACTATAGAAAGCTACAGGACTTATGGCAGCTATGAAGCTGAGATTCATGCGATTGTAACAGAACCAGAGTTTAACGCTACCAAATCATTGTTCATAAACAGCCTTGAGATAGGAAGGCATGGCGAAGAAGAGTTTAACACAAGGCTTACTTTTGTTCGAGACCTGCTTGTAAGCAACCCTGAATGCATAGAATTATCAGAACAACTAGACCAGGCAAGTCAGGCACTCGAACAAGGCAATATTCAAGGGGGACGCGAGATTATAGACAGGGTTAGCGAGACATGCAGATACTTAATATCAATGGACAGGCAAGAGCCTTTCAGAGAACAGCCAACAGGTTTTTTTGGGGCAATAAGAAACAGTCCCGAACAGATGCTCTCATACTTTGTCATAATAATAGTAATGAACCTATTATTGGCAGTAATGTTTGCGGTATTCTACAGCCGCCCGCCAAAAAGGGGAGAGCCTATTAATACCAGTCAAGATTAATAATAATACTATTATCCTACTTATTGTCGGATTTCTTTTTGGCCATGCTCTTATAGTCAGACATGATCTTCTCGTGCAACGCCAGTATCTCAGGTCTAGTCATAGCCTTGATCTCTGTAGGGCTCGTATTGTATAATTCCTTAATCTTATCATACGATTCTATCGCCCTTTTCATATCCTTTCTCTTGTACATCTTATTTGCTCTTGCAATCTCTTTTACGATAGGATAAGAGGGATCATCAGATATCCTCTTCTTCTGGCTATGCCTCTTAAGGCTTGCAAAGAACCAATAGAAAGGAAACCAGAATATGAAGGTAGCAGCCTTCAGGAACAGGAGGATTCCCCTAAAAAAGCCAATGCCCTTTCTTTTCTTTTTTTGGGCTAGGCCAGGCCTGTAGTTCTTGGACCACTCAGCAAAAGAAGTCATACCCTCAATTATGGAGTCTAAACGGTCATATTCAGGATTAGGCGAGAATTCTGCATCATTAAGAAGAGAACTTATTATTCTGGCATGGGTTTTGCCTTCCTCATCCAGTTCTTTATGCTCTGATATTATAGTCTCTATCTCTTCATAAGTCATTGAGGCAGGAAATTCAAGTATTTCTCTTAGCATCCTCTTGGCAATATCCAATAGACCATCATATATTTTTTCTTTAGAGTCCTCAAATGAACCGTCGTCCTTTGCACTCTGGAGAAGGTCTTTAATATCAGACAACTCGTTTTGGAACCTTGCAGCCACCTTTGCAGGCGGATCTTTTACGGGCTCATCAGATTTTTGTTTGGTCATAGTACTAATATACAAACTTCCTTTTTTAAATTTAATCCAGAAATCGTTGTATTATGCTGATATTATTATTGTCCTTAAAGAATTGTTAAGAAACATATATAAATAGTATTGGCCAGTAAAGTGTTATGAAGGTGTATTCCAAAAAGACAGGGGTATCGGAAGATTTCGAGGCAAGACTAAAAGAATACCAGTCTGACATAGATTCTGTAAAAAAAGAGATATCCAAGGCGGTTATAGGACAGGATGAAGTAGTGCAGGATTTTATTAAGGCTCTTATAAGCAATGGCAATGTGCTTATCGAGGGAGTTCCTGGACTCGCAAAGACACTACTAATTAGGACTTTGAGCGAGGTTATGGGATGCAAATATTCCCGTATACAGTTTACTCCAGACTTGTTGCCAAGCGACATCCTTGGTATAACAACTTATGAGAAAGAAAGAGGGTTCTATGTCCTTAAAGGACCAATATTTGCCAACTTTATATTAGCAGACGAGATAAACAGGGCGCCTCCAAAAGTCCAGTCGGCACTATTAGAAGTGATGCAGGAGAAACAGGTAACCATAGGAAGAGAAGCATTTGAGGTTGAAAGCCCCTTCTTTGTCCTGGCAACACAAAACCCTCTGGAGAACATAGGAACATATCCTCTGCCTGAAGCGCAGATGGACAGGTTCCTCTTCAAGCTCTTCATAAAATATCCTAAAATAGAAGAGGAGAAACTAATACTGAAAAGAAACATAACAATCAATGATTTTGAGTACATGGAGGTAATGCCTGTTTTTAGCCGAGAAAAAATACTCCAGATGCAAAAAGACACCTTAGAAATATATTCTGATAGCAAGATCGAGGATTATATAGTAAGAATGATAGATGCCACTAGGAATCCGCAGAAGTATGACATAAAACTAGGGAAGTATATCGAATGGGGTGCATCTCCAAGAGGAAGCATAGGATTATATATAGCAAGCAAGGCAGATGCACTAGTTAGGGGCAGGTCTTATGTTACTCCCCAGAACGTAAAGAATGTTGCTCTTAACGTATTACGGCATAGGCTCATAATAAACTATGAAGGTCAGGCCGAAAACATCACTCCGGACAAGATAATAGAAGAAGTACTATCAAAGTTGCCGGTAACATAGTTGCTTATCATGAAGCTTAATATTGACATGGACAGTGTAATAAAGAAGATATCGGTCCTGACAAAAAAAGGGTTCTTCGGCGACCTGGTAGGAGAGTATAGGTCTGCTTTCAGGGGAAGAGGGCTTGAGTTTACTGCCTTTAGAAATTATGACAATACTGATGATGCGGTAAGAATCGATTGGAAAGCCACTCTTAGAAGCAAGGATATACTAGTAAGACAGTTTGAAGAGGAAAGAAACCTTAATGTCATGTTCTTATTTGATACAAGCAATAGCATGCTATACTCGAGCACGAGACAGCTCAAGGCAGAATACGCTGCAGAACTGATAGGCGCGATGACTTATGGCATACTCAAGGCGGATGATGCTGTAGGTCTAATGATGTTTTCAGACAACGTAAAAGTGTTTATGAGACCTAAGATAGGAAAAGAACAGTTCTTCAGGATAAGCAAAGAGCTCAAGAACGAAAACAATTATGGAGGAGGAAAAGATTATAACAGGTTCCTAAAGGTCGTGGACAAGGCACTGCCTAGAACAACTACAATATTCATAGTCTCCGACTTCATAGGATTGCCTGAAGACATACATTCATCATTCAATACTTTTGCCCACAAGTTCGAGATGATAGCAGGATTTATGATAAGAGACCCAAATGATAATTACATGCCTCTGGTTGGACGGGTAACAATAAGCAATCCATTTACGAGAGAAGAGCTTACTGTAGACACCAATGCCATAGCAAAGAGGTATAACAGGGAAGTGTATGAGCAGAAAAAAATGCTGGAAAACACATTCAAAAAATCAAATTCGGACCTGATAGAATTCCAGTCAGACCAGGACTTCATGAAAAACCTGCTCATGTTCCTCAAAGTAAGAAAGATAAAGAAGCAGATAAAGGTAAAATAGATGGCTACAATAACATTCCAAAATCCGGACATACTAATATTCCTGGTAGGAATACCAATAATAATATTTGCTCATTTAATATCACAGAGGTATGCGAAGACGAGAGCTTTGCTCTTCGCAAACTTTGAGGCAGTAAGAAGAGTGGTGGGCAAAAAAAAGGATATTGCGAACATACCAAGGCTCTCAGGGAACTGGTCGCTGTTATTGTTCAGGATAATAACGTATACCATACTGGTACTGGCAGTGGCGGGTACTACCATATGGACGCAAGGATATGTTACAGAACAGGACTATGTATTGGCAGTAGATGCTAGCGGGTCAATGCTTGCTCAGGATATACTCCCAAGCAGGTTTGAAGCTGCAAAATCATCAGCATTATATTTCATAGAATCCTTGCAAGGAACCGGAAACATTGGTGTAATAGCATTTGCAGGAACCCCCCTGATATCCCATCCGATGACAGACAACCACAATGATATTATGGTGTCGATAGATGAAATGCAAATAAGCAGGATGTCAGGAACAGATATCGCATCAACACTCATGCTAGGAACAAATATGCTAATGCAAAGTGAAAGACCGAGGAGCATGATAATACTGACTGACGGGAGGCAGACAGTAGCGACTCCCCTAAATCCTGCTATAGAATATGCAAGGGACAATGGAATAGTAGTACATATGATAGGAATAGGAACAGAGGAGGGAGGGGCATTTACTGATGAAGGACTAATAACGAGCATTGACGCTGCATCATTAGAGATAATATCTAACCAGACAGGGGGGACAACATATATTGTAAGGGATGATTCTGAGATGAGAGATGTTTTTAGGGTGATTGCTGACTTGCAGCAAGGAATCAGGCCTTTTAACCTTGCGTACTATCTAATGCTTGCAGCATTCATAATGCTGTTTTTGGAATGGGGACTTCTAAATACCGTATTTAGGAATCTGCCATAACTATGTATAATTTCATAATCCAATGTAGTTTAACGCATAGGTATATGCTTGATATATGCGTATATATTTTGATACCAATAATTTTATAATCGGTTTAGCAATACGACAATGCATGGAAAGTTCCAATAATGACAATAGCATGAAAGATATGATATATAAATACAGGGAAAGGATTGATAACGCTATAACAGAGTATTACAAGGAGGAGGCAAAGAGGAGAGACTATACAAGCAGTTTCTATAGGAAAATACATGCTAATATGGAGGACTTTGTCCTATCCGGAGGGAAGAGACTAAGACCTCTACTATTACTACTAGGATATATGGGTTATAGTCCTGAAGGCACAAGCCCAGACAAGGCGATAAAGGCTGCTGCTGCAGTAGAAATATTTCACTCTTTCCTATTGGTTCATGATGATATTGTAGATAAGGATGACATGAGAAGGGGAAAGCCTGCAATGCACATGCGATTAGCTCCACACATTCCCCCCGGAATAACCAAGCCGCAAGACATTGCCATAATAACAGGGGACATGATGCTATTTCATAGTCTCGCACTGCTCTATGAAACGCCATTAGAAAGCCATAGGGTTATGAATGCGGCCAGGATAATGACCGATGCCGCAATTAGTACTGCCATAGGAGAAATATATGACTTATTAGACAACAACAAAAGTCTTACAAAAACAGAATTTGAACACATACTCTTTGTAATGACATATAAGACATCAAGATACACTATAAGCATGCCACTAGCTATGGGAGCAGCTCTTGCAGGAAGCAACAAGAAATACGAGGATTTTGAGGAGATAGCCAACCTCTTAGGAGTTGCATTCCAGCTCCAGGATGACCTATTGGGAGTTTTTGGAGACACTCAAAAAATTGGAAAGAGCGTCACTTCAGACATCGAGGAAGGAAAAAAGACTCTCATAATGAAATGGCTCTATGACGATTCTACTGAAGAAGAAAGAGAATTCTTGCTTGACAACCTTGGCAAAGGAACAATTGATAAAGACTCATTCGAAAAGATAAGAGAACTGATCATATTACATGGAATAAAGGATAGGATAGAAAAATATATTGATGAAATGCTTGTAGAAGCAAGAGAAGAAGTCAAAGGGCTAGGGATGAATGATCAAGGCACAAAATTCCTATTATACCTCATAGACATACTTGCAGGAAGAGAAAAATGATACTATAACAGAATCTTTTAGGATGAATTATCAAGATTCTTTCTTGCCTTCCTGATATTCACCAGCAATTTCTCATCCTCTTGAGAAAATATGCGAGTCCTCATACTGTTTAACAATAACCTTTCCCTAACAAAAGGAACATATTTCTCTTCAACATTAGACAGCCTTACTATCCTGTCATCGACAATAAAAAGTTCTGTAACATTCTTCATATCATTCACCTCCAATAACACTATAATAGTAGCTTATAATGCTGTTCCATAGGTGTCCAATGTAAATGTTTGGTTGTGCTATAGGCACAAAACACTTATATAGAGAGCATTCAGTTTCATTATACATGAAGGCTTTGGCGTTAGCATTAATGTTTACAATACTGCTTTGCGCATGCGCTGATACAAACGGAGGTACAGAAATGGCACAGACAGCAAAAACAGGAGACACAGTACTAGTAGAATATACAGGAAAACTCGATAATGGAGATGTATTTGACAGTTCTGAAGGAAAAGAGCCACTCAAATTTACACTTGGATCAGGAATGGTAATCCCAGGATTTGAAGAGGCCATTACAGGAATGAATGTGGGCGAGGAGAAAACAGTAACCCTAGAGCCCGAACAGGCATACGGTCCCCATAATCCAGAACTAATCCAGGTAGTACCAATATCCGCATTTGGAGAGGGAGCAGAGCTAAAAACAGGAGACGTTGTAGGAGTAACAGAGAAACAGTCAGGAAGACAGTTCCCAGCATCCGTCACCAAAGTCGAAGGAGACAATATTACCATAGACCTCAACCACCAACTCGCCGGAAAAGCGTTAACATTCGAGCTAAAACTCATGGCGATAGAGTAAAATGGTTAATTGGCAAGAAGATCTTGAACCCAGGCCATAGACTTTTTTGTTGGCCTTCTTACTCTGCCAGTTCGCTGGAACATCATAGACTTACGGTTAGTCTTCTCAACCCTTGTTAAAGGAGGAATATGATACAATTCTTGTTTTAGCTTCCTATTATAGTTTTTCTCATTATACTTCACAGTAATCACCCCTATACTCGCTTTTTATGGCTTAATGCCATCCCCCAATAATATATATGTTTTAGGAGTTTAAAATACTTTATGAAATACAATTCTACTAGACAATCCCAGTATACATGATGCTAAAAAAAGGGTACTGACAAGCAAATAGACATTCTTTATAAATAAAAGGATGATACGGACACTATGAAAGGCGTAGTAATAGGACTAGGGCAAGGATATTATTATTGTCATGTAAGAAACAATAAGATACAAACCAAGGAAGCAAGAAGAGCAGCAAGCATGAAAGAAGCTATAACGGTGGGAGGAAACGGCAAGGATATAGGATTGCTATCTCCATTAGGAACAGAATATGAAAGCGAATTAGAAGGTTACAATACAAGCTTTATTGCTATCATAAACTTTAGCCACAATAAGTATGACGATGCAATGAGAGCAAGAGCAAAACTGTTGCAATCCAACTATCATGCAGAAAGCAAAGCAATTCTTAAGAAAATAGAAAAGTCAATAGTCTCATATAACGATCCTGCAGAACAAATAATAAAGAGTGCAATGCTAATTGAGGATCTTACAAGGGCCAAGAGCATGATATCGAACAGGTTCAGGAACATGCTATCCTCATATTATCCCCAGCCCTCTAAAGAGATAGATGATAGCGTCAGCCTTGCAAGGATATTTCTGGACAACAAGGAAAGCTTTGAGAAAACACCTTATGCGAGAGAGATAGGCAGTGAAGAATACACTCTGCTGAAGAGGACTGCAGCAGAAATAACGGGATTGGAAAAGCTCATAACAGAAAGCAGTGAAATTATAGGCAAACTATTGCGAGAACACTACCCTGCATTTACACTAATAGCCACGGAAAAGATAGCTTCAAGAATATTAAGAGAGACGGGAAGCATGAAAGAAGCAGCTTTTATTCCGGCATCAAAACTCCAGATAATAGGAGCAGAAAAGGCATTGTTCAGGCATCTTAGAAACAACAAGAACCTGCCACCCAAACATGGAATAATACACGAGCATCCGCTAATGCAATCTATTCCTGCATATAACAAGGGAAAGGCGGCAAGACTTATAGCAGACAAGATGACCATAGCTGCAAGACTTGATTATTTCAATAACAATGAAAAGGACATTGCTAAAGGATTATTGTCTGACCTGGAACATAAGATTAACATGCTGAAAAAGAAGAGAGAGTACGAAAAATGACACGAAAACAGAGGACAGTCAAGGCCAAAAAAGAATCGGGCAAGAATAAGAGGAATCCAAAGAATAAGGAGAGGATGAGAGGAAAACTGCCGCCAAACACTATAAGGATATCAGGGCAGTTAGCAACACTAAACTATTCTCCGGGAGAAAGTCATCTTGGAGAGACAAGAATAATAACAGCACAAAAAGAGTACAGGATATGGGATCCCAAGACGAGCAAGCTCGCAGCAGCCCTCCATAAAGGAATAGACTATCCATCAACCGTAGAAAGGCCAATAATATTGTATCTGGGCGCGTCATACGGGAATACAGTAAGCCACCTGTCAGACATATATCCTCAGGGAATAATATACGCTGTAGAGTCAGCTATAGAGCCCATAAGACAGATGGCAATACTGTCCATCAAAAGAAAAAATATTCTCCCATTATACGCAAACGCAGGTATTATAGGAGATTATTCAAAAATCATGCCATATGCAGACATAATATACATGGATATAGCCCAGAAGAATCAGGTTGACATACTAAGAAAGAACATGATATTCGCATCAGACAATACCATAATAATGCTATGCCTAAAGGCAAGAAGCATAGACGTGACCATGCCGCCCTCAACAGTATTCTTACAGGCAAAAAAACAAATACAAGAATACGCTGCAGTAATAAGAGAGATGAGACTTGAGCCTTACGAAAAAGATCACGCATTTATGATACTTAAAAAGAAGGTAGGATAATTAGAATGGAAGAAATAATGCTTTATAATACCCTTACAAGAAAAAAAGAGCGTTACAATAGCATAGTCGAAGGAAAGACTACAATGTACAGCTGCGGTCCCACAGTATACAACCATGCCCATATAGGAAACCTAAGGAGCTATATATTCGCTGACATGCTAAAAAAAATGCTTATCATGGCAGGATATGATGTCAATCATGTTATGAACATAACAGACGTAGACGACAAGACTATAAGAAAAGCAATAGAACAACAAAAGAGCCTGAAAGAACTAACTGTAGAATATGAGTCTGCGTTCAAAGAGGATCTAAACAAACTATTCGTAACCCCTGCAGACCATTATCCCAGAGCCACAGACTACATAGAAGAAATGGTCGGGATGATAGAGAAGATGATAGAAAAAGGTTACGCTTACAAGACTAATGATGGCATATACTACAAAGTATCTGAGTTTAATAGGTATGAGGAACTGGCGATGCTGGATAAAGCACAGTTAAAAGCAGGAGGAAGCCAAAGGGTGAGTAGCGACGAATACGACAAGGATAATCCTAATGACTTTGCATTATGGAAATACCCTACACAAGAAGATGGGGATGTTTACTGGGAAACGCGTATAGGAAAGGGAAGGCCGGGATGGCACATAGAATGCAGTGCGATGAGCACAAGTATATTGGGAGAGCGCATAGACATACACACAGGAGGAATAGACCTGATATTCCCGCATCATACTAATGAGATAGCCCAGAGTGAGAGCATATGCAAGTCATGCAATGAAAAAGACAGGTTTGTTAACTACTGGATGCATAACGAGCACCTCCTAGTAGACGGCAAGAAGATGGCCAAACGATACAATAATTTCTATACATTAAAAGACATAACTAGAAAAGGATACAGTCCACGGGCAGTAAGATACATCTTAGGAGCAACGCATTACAGGCAGCAGCTAAACTTCACATTCGAATCACTCGACAGGGCCGAGAGAGAGATACAAAGGATAAGCGACATGATGATAAGGCTCAAAGAACAGATAGGAAATGTAGATAAAGGTACAGGGTATATTGACATTAAAACATACGAGAAGGAATTCAAGGAAGCATTATATGATGACCTAAACGTATCAAAAGCACTATTTGCAGTAAACAGTCTTATGAGCGAAGTAAACAAGAAACTGCAGGATATGGACGACAATAATGTAGAGCAGTGCATCCAATTCCTAAAACTAACAGATTCGATATTCCAATACATTGACTACGATTATGAAAAGCTGACAATAGAAGAAGAGAATCTAATAAAACTAAGGGAAGGGCATCGAAAAAACAAGGAATATGAAAAAGCAGATAAGATAAGGAGAGAAATGTCTGAGAGGGGAATAGAGTTAAGAGACACTAAAGAAGGACCAGTATGCAGGAAGAAAACTATTAGTGATAAATCCGGCTAGCAATACTATTTGAATTTGTACAATCGCACTCAAAAACTAAGCATTCCAATACAATAGCGTAAGAAAAACCATTAACAGCCATCCTAACACTGAAACGATCGCGCTTGGAAGAATAATAGTTTGGAGTTTAGAAGGAAGAGGCTCACCATCGCTATGCTTTCTATGATTAATAATTCTAGGGCTTACAAAAAAAGAAAGATAGCTGCCATTAATAATCAACAATAACAATAGTAAGGTCTTCCAGTAATAAGGATGTACTATCGCATCGGACTCCATAATAAGAATCCATGATAACGATAAAAGAATTGTGCCGAACCATATAAGAGGCTTGGTAACATAATGGGTATCAACAGCAACTCTTGTCCAAAAACCTGACTTCCGTGCTATAAAACCAATAGTTTCTATTACTATAGCAGAACCCATTCCAATAACAAGACCAAGAACATGAATATAATGATAGAAAAACATTATATCAAGACCATTCATAATAATAGTCATACTACATTCCCCCAAGAGGAGGTATGATTGAAGCGGCGATAAAAGAGAACAATACTGCAGTAGTAAAGCTAATAATGAAATAGATGATGGTAGTCCTCATAAGATTCTTTCCAATAAGATACTTTTCAAAAAGGCTGTCCGAACCATTCTCAACACCATTTAATATTACAGTTAGTATGTAAGTAACCTGTAATACGTATAATCCTACAATAATCTGGAAATAATATGTTGGAATACCGTGGCCGAAAAGATTGTTTATTAGTCCCAACTGGTCTACATTAACACTTCCTGCAGCCTGGAGCTCAGGATTAAAATCAGGACTGCCAGTAAACTCCTTAAACAGTTTTGACAGGCTTGTAAGAATGGTCATAATCATAGCAGTAATACCAACTACTATACCTGCAATAGCAGGAGCAAGTATGGATATCTGCTGTTTCATGTCAGAAATAACATCAGCGAGCAAGTCCCTCAACCTCTCGTTGACTCTATGTATCTCCCTGATATACTCGGATATGTTGATTAGCGCCTGGGATGCAATAATAGGGCCTTTCTTAATGCTTTCAATAAGCACTCTCATACTGCTCTCTATAATAGGAGCCGGATAGAACACCAATGCGCCCCTCTTAGGATTGAATATTGCTTCCTTCACGCTCATCCCAAGCCTCCTAATGTTAACGGATACCATAAAAAGAAAATCTCCAGACACTGTCCCCTTAACCACTTGCCCTGCCTTGTCAAAAGCCAGTTCTGCAGGAATACCGTCGCCAAGCCTGTTGCCCAGCTGGAACAATGCTGAAGAAAATTCTTTCTCCAGCTTCTTTGCATTCTCCCTGATATTGTACAATACCTTATACCTATAATAATAGTATGAGCCTATACCTACCCCTATAAGAAGTATCATGATAATACTAAGCACTGTAGAACCAATGCCATAAGGCCCGACTATAAGATAGCCTTCAGGACAAGTAGGACAGTCATCAACCTTGTAACCCCAAAACCTAAAATCAGTATTCTCAATAAATTCCGGGTCAACTTGATCAATAACCTGATTATAATTTTGCACGTCAATAGTAGTCCTGTAAGCTAGCGGCAGCATTCCTATAACTATGCCAAGCAGAACCAAAAATACAGCAATATATAATGGGTTAATCTTAATCCCTAATATGTTAATATACTTATATTTTCTGAGTTCGGGATTAGTGTCAGAAATATCCGACTCTCCATAACCTGTAGGTCTTTTAGAAAGAATCATCCTTCCCTGCGTAAATACAACCAAAGGCAGTACAAGATTATACAACAAGAATATCCCGAAACTAAGCCTTGCAGGAGTCAAGTTTTCGTCAGTCATCATGCTCCCGACCAATGGGAGTATAACAAGGCTTAATATGGGCAGTATGATACCAAGCATGTAGAGCATGTTTACAGGGCCCTTAAGCTCGTGGGCGTAATGGAGCATCTTCTCATAAGTTTCCTCAAGCATAACTCGAAGAGCTTTTTCAAGCATGTCAGTCCTCCTGTCTTCGCTGGATTCGAACAGACTGCCTTCAATAAGATGCATAGACTGTACGAATTCGATATTGGTATGTCTCCAGCCCTCAAGATAATAATCCAGAGATTCTTTTACAGACTCATACTTTCCTGACTCCACATCCCACAACACCTTCTTTAGGTCAAGTGCTATAGGGGGATCAAGCCTGTTAGAAGCAAATTCAAGTGCTAGTTCCAAGTTTGAAGTGTGACGCATATACGATACTATGTAGAATATTGCCTGGACCATCTGATTAGATGCTTTAAGCCTTATCTGTCCTGCAAACCCTGCAGGGACCTGCAACAAAACATTGGCAAGCACTCCAAAAATTACAAGGTACATCAGTATCATAAAAGGATCTACAGTCCTGAAAAGCAGGAGGCTCAATAGGCCCAAAAATATTACTATAAGCAAAGGATACATTATTGCAGCGCTATAAACTCCTCGTGGGGTAACATTCAAATGGGATATTTCTATGTCTTTTTCCAGCTGCTCTTTAGACTTCTGGTCAGGGGATATGCCCAGAAATTGCGCTTTTCTGCACATCTTCTCATAAAAAGTCATGGACTTTGGAAGGTACTGTTTCTTAAACACTCGATACTCCTTGCTAAAAACTCTCTTGTCCGTAACAGGGTTTTTCTCGAGGCTGGACTTAAGCTCAGACTTGTATTTTTCAATAATCTGGTCAATATCCTCTTTAGCCATTGAAATCAAGCATCCGATTCTCTTCTCTTAATCTCCAGCTTGAGCCACTCTTCCCATCTGAACAGTATCTCTTTGCTTTCAAGCTTTCCCTTAGAGTCAAGTACCTTGTCAGATATCTTGTGGAAAGCGTCATTTGCTCTGACGACAAAAGAGGCCTCTAGCAATGAATCATCCTTCTTCTTAACAGAATAGTCAAGCAACAATTCCTTGACTTTAGATCTGAGAACAATATTATCCCATACTGCATCCCAATTGCCCGCCCATTCCTTTACATTGCCAGCTATAGACTTGATAGTATCAGAATCTCCGTTGATAAGGTCGACGGTAGGCTCAAGAGTGTCAGTCTCCGGATTGTATTTCATAAGGTCCATAAAACCATTCTCAAGCATAGGATCCTCCTCCCAATGCTTCCTAACCTCAGTAATCTGGGTGACTCTTCTCCACTTATGCAATCCGTCAGGACTCCTAATGGGATTTGCAACTACTATAATATCGGTAGCCTTAAAACTGGTCTTGGGAACATTAAGATCATTAACAACCCTGTCATAAACTCCAAACGGACTATCGCCATGTATGGTGCCAGCAACAACATTTGCAAGAGCTCCAATCCTCATAGACTCATACAATGCCAAAGCTTCAGTAGAACGCACTTCACCAATAATAAGGCCACTATCACCCATACGAAGGCTTGTCCTTATGCCCTGCGCAGCAGACAATTCACTGGTGCCTCCAGACAATGCTCCTGAAACCTTAAACTGCTGAATATTATACCCTAATGATACGAGCTGCATTACTGGAAGCTCTAATGTATCCTCTATAGTTATAATCCTGTATTTTCTCATGATCTCAGTAATCAGGCTTCCAAGAAGGGAAGTTTTTCCTGCACTCCTAGTTCCTGCCACAAGAAATGTTCTGGCACCATCAATAAGAAAGCTGAGCAGACCAGCGCCTAACGGACTGATCATCCTCTGCTTCATGAACAATGCCAGAGTCCACGGCTTATCTCTATGACGCCTAAAGGCATATGCAAGGCCGTGAGGATTAAGAGGAGGTCCTACTATGGCTACTCTTGCATTGGCACCTGGGATTTGCAGTTCAGTATCAAGTATAGGATTGGCCTCGTCTAATGGACGTCCCGAAAGCAGCCTGAACTTCGAGGCCCATGACTGCGCCTCAGTAGGAGTAAGCATAATATTGGTGGAACAATCCCCATGCTTAGAGTGAACGAGAAATACCGGGCTTTTCCCTTCAGGACTGTTTACGGTGATATCCTGAACATGAGGGTCTTGGAGAAGCACCTCCAATAGTCCAAAACCTATAGTATACCTAACAAGCATTTTTGCAAGGTCATCCAATTCGCTGCTTGAAAGGCTTATCCTTCCAAAATCGGATAATTCTTCAAGAAGGTCATGGGATATGTTATAGAATACCTGCCTAATCCTTTCAGGATCAACAAAATCCTGCCTTTGAGGCTTGTACTCGGAGATAATCTTTCGGGCCTGATCGAGAAGTCCGTACTTGTCTTCCGAAAGCCTAAATTCAGGAGGTATAATGTGATACAGGACCTGTACTGACTCGTGCATCTTGAATACCGTAACTTCGGTATCATCAGAAATAGTGTATATGTCTATCTCTTCTCCGTCCTTAGGATAAGAGGCCATCAGCTTTGTGAACATAAAGTCAGGCTTTACGGCTGCAGAAAATATTTTCCTATAGGCATCACGGGAGCCTACCTTATATCCTGATACAAAGCTTTCGGCCTTCTTGATAAGTTGCATCTTTTCCATATCTGCCAATATGCTATCCAGAAGATGAATATACTTTAGCGATATGTCCCTGTCCTCTCCGTCCATTAAAGATTCAGCATATATGGCTTCGTGCCTTCTTTCCCTCTTGAGCTCCACATACGCGCCTATAGGATCTGATACTAGGAGGTTGAATATCATATTCTTCATTTTCATAAACCATCCTGAAACCCTCTCATTGTCAGGAATCTTTCCAAGACCTGCATAATAGAACAATTCTCTTTGCCTTGACAGTTTTTTATAAAGCTCGGCTACCTCCATTATCATTCTGGTTTGTGAATAGTCGTACTCATAATCCCTGTTATAACTCAGTATTATCTTGGTAATATCAGAGTTTTCTGACATCACCTTAATAACAAGGCTCATCATATGAGTGCTGTCTTCTATGCTTGGGCTGAGATTCTCTTTGGAGCAGTCAATATATAACACAGAATCAGAGCCTTCTCTTTCAATCCTGTGTATTTTTGTATGTCTTTTACTATCCTGGACTTCCAATGGTTACACCCTGCTGTTTATTCGGAAGCCTAAGTTTATAAATATTCTTAGGCACAGCATTATTATTTGGTTATGGATAAAGGCCACCTTGTTAGGCTATGACTATTTTATAGTGGTTTCATTATCTTTAATATTGGGGAGGTATGACATTATTCCATGGCTCACCAACCATTGCCAAATCAACCTAGTGCGACTATGCAATCAGAAATTACCAATTTGGTCTCAAGACTCAGACTATTAGAGGAGAGGCATGCCAATTTGCAGAGGAAGATGCATTTAGTAGAAGAACACTTGCTGAATAATAGCAAGGAGACCAAGAAAGAAATAAAAATAATCCAGTCTGAACTGGTCGAAGTAAAAAATTCGGTAAAAGAATTTGGAGAGATACTCGACAGACTTACTAGAGGACTGCAGGATTTTGCTACAAGGGAAGATGTTAAACTGATAGACAGGTATGTTAGTCTTCTTGATCCGACAAATTTCATTTCAAGAGCTCATCTAGAAAAAGAAGTAAAAAGGCAGATAGAGTCAGCACTCCTAAATAAAGGCATAAAATAACAGGTATTATAAGGACAGTGTTTACTTATATGCAATTGGTTAGAGCTTTGCTGATAAGCCAAGTCTCTATTAGAGATAGGAATCTGTTT
>JBLKOQ010000045.1:0-3335 GCA_047602885.1 Candidatus Woesearchaeota archaeon
ACTAGCATTGGAGGACTAGGACACGAATTCGATAACCTTGGCAAGAAGCTCTTAGAAATAGACAAGAAACTAAGAGACCTGCAACAAGAATAGTTATAGTATCACTTCTTCTCTAACGACACTCCATTATACTCTACTATATGAAACCTCTTGTCCCTGATAGCCTCCAATGCCTTGCAAGCCTCAATTTTCTGGGATTCCCAATAATCCTTATGACCATCGTCATCACCAACCTCATTAATCTGTTTGATACTAGCTTCTAACCCTCTTTCCAAGCCTCTCAGAGTATCATAAACTCTCAAATTCCCTTCAATTACATGCGCCACCACATCAGGCCATAAATAGGTATAGCCTAAAGAGAGTTGTTCTAGCATCTTGTATGGATCCATTCTGTTCACACTCACATAAATATCATTCATGATATCACCATCATAAAAAGTGATTAATGCCATTATAAAAATATCCCCCGAACAATAGAATAATAGTCTAGTAGTAGTGATGAACAAATAGCAATAGTAGAATGAAGGAGAAGGGATTCGCAACAAAAATCACAGATTTTTGAAGTTCAACCACAGATTGAACAACACCGTTCGAATCCCAAAAAAAACAAAAAAGTGAGGGAGGTGGGATTCGAACCCACGAACCCACTAAGGGAACAGATTCCTCATAGTGGGAGTGTTCGCTCATCGCCATAAAGGCTCGCCACTCAATATCTTGAGTCTGTCGGATTTGACCGCTTTCCTACTCCCTCAAGATATAGGCCATGATAATCGTTTATATAATTAATTACCAGAAAAATATCATTATTACTCCAAATTCATACCCAACCATCATAATGGCTTATAGGAAAACAGCCTATATCAGTAGTCATTGGACTTGAAGGGCCTACAGTGCACCTATCTTCAGGACAATTATCATAAGAATACTGGCCGCAATACTCATAGTCATCGGTGATTTCGGTATCTGTATCTTGAGCATTCCAATACATTATTCCGATAAACAATCCTATGATGAATAATACCAATAATCCGGCTATGATAAGTTTCATGCATATTACTAGAATATACTAACTTATAAATGCTCCGATATGGACTACGCATAATGCCAAACACGCAGAAAATCACCAAAACGTTTATAAAAGGACCTCAAAACCACGATATACCATGACAGCGCCAAGACACAAGTCAAGAACAATGAGAAGGGTTAAGAGGAAGACCCCTGGAAATAGGGTAGTGACTCATTATAAACCCAGAAAACCTTCTAGACAGAGGTGTGCCATTACGGGCGAGAAGCTTCATGGAGTGCCTCAGGAAAGACCGTTAGGATTAAGAAAGCTCTCCAAAACACAGAAGAGACCAGAAAGGCCTTATGGAGGAGTATTGTCAAGCAAAGGGTTAAGGGAAGTCATGAAACAAAAAGCGCGTGATATAGAATGAGCCAGGTAGGAAGAATAATAGTAAAGACTGCTGGAAGGGATGCAGGCAAGATAGGAGTCATAACCAAGGTTGTAGACAATAATCATGTCATGATAGAAGGTCAGACCAGGAAGAGGAAGGTTAACATTAAGCATATAGAATACACTGCAAAAAAGATTGATGTTACCGAGAATACCGGTAGTGATGAGATAGCAAAGAGCCTAGTACAGTTAGGATACAAGATAGTCCAGAAAGGACAGAAGTCATCATCCAAAGAAAAACCCAAGTCCTTAAGAGCCCAAAAGTCGTCTATTGTAAAAGAAAAACCTCCAAAGAAAGCTCCTCAGGAAAAGAAAACTACTGCCAAACCAAAAAAGAAGGCGCCTGCAAAGAAAAAGAAAGAATAATCATGCTGCTTCTAATAGTTGAATAGCTTAAGCCACTTACGGAATTTATCAGCTTTCTTAGTATCGTGTTTTTCCAAACCTGCAATAATATTATTGACACTCTTCTCCTCATACAATCTGGATACATCTTTTGAATAAAACTTGTCAGAAAAGCATATTATTACTTCCTCTATGCTAATAGGCTCCATATCCCTTCTTGGCAAAGGAAGATTCTGCCTTACAATATCATTGGCACTAAGTCCCGTGCCTATATGCCTCTCGGACACTAGAGCATGTCTATCCAGCCCTTCCTTGGCAAGAAGTTCTCCTCCAAGATAGCCGTGACAAATATAAGGATACCTTCCACGGCATCCTATTTTAGGTGCGTGCGTTAGAAATATTCCTATATCATGAAGCATTGCAGCCTCGTATATAAACTTCTTATCAGGATTAAGATGAGGAACTCTATCTGCTACTTCCAGTGACTTTTTGGCTACACAAGTATCATGGGCTACTAGTATGTCATAGGCCTTGCTGTCCTCCTCATAATATCGTCTAATAATATCCAATGGATTCATTCGGACAGGAGCATAGACTCAATTTATAAATGTTCATACTCAAATCATATTAATAATCAGGATATACAATGCTAGGTGGATAGGCATTAGAAAAACATACAGTCACAATAGGTTCTGGGAGATAGACTATGCGAGAGGAATAGCTATAGTAATGATGATAATATACCATATATTATGGGACATAAACTATTTTTTTGTTACTGATATAGAATTGGAGACTGGCTATTGGGAGTATCACAGAATAATCACAGTATCATTATTCCTTTTCCTCGTCGGCATATCAATAGCTATAAGCAATGCCAGTAAGAATGCTCCGTTATTGAAGTATCTTAAGAGAGGAACAATAATACTCTCTTACGGAATCATAATAACAATAATAACATACCTGATAATCCCCGATAGTTATGTCAGGTTTGGAATACTCCATTTGATAGGAGTCGCTATAATAATCTCATACTTATTCACAAGACCAAGAATCATTGCTCTTATAGGAGGAATCATCTTATTGTTATTGGGATTAATTGCTAATACAAGTGATGCAAGTAACAGCATATTATTAGAGATTATGGGACTAACAGGACTATCATCTCCTACAGTGGACTATTATCCTATAATACCCTGGATGGGAATAGTGCTGCTAGGATTGTATGCAGGAAGAATATTGTATCCTAATAATAAAAGGATATATTCTATCAGAAGTTATAATAATAGCCTGGCAGAAAGAACACTATGTTATATGGGAAGAAACTCACTAAAAATATACTTGATACACCAGCCGATACTGTTAACATTATTTTATATCCTAAGACTAATACTGTAAGAATGAAGGATATTGTATGCAACTATAGTTTCTGATGCTTATACAAATCATAATACCTGCCCCTCTTTCTTAATAGGTTAGCATGAGTTCCTTCCTCTACTATGACTCCTCTCTCCAACACAATTATTCGGTCAAG